>JAEYRQ010000220.1 GCA_023435545.1 Pseudomonadota bacterium
CGATCATGCTGTTCGATCCGGGCCACAATCTCGACGAGCGGATCCTCGCCGAACAGTTCGGCTACTAGAGCGCTTCAGGTTTCGTTAAGCCTGCCTGCATACGGTCGGCTCCTGCGTAGAAGCGCGGGAGTGGAGACGGGAATGTCCGTTGGCGAGAAAAGTGGGACCGAGCATTCCGGCTACTGCGCCGAGAATCTCGGAAAGGTCGTAGTCCATCCGGCCGCCGGGGCTGCGGCTGCCAGGATGGTCAGCGCGCTCGCCGATGAGTTCGACAGGTGGATGGCCGACGAGATTGAAGAACTGGCACAGACTTACGAAACTGCCTCAATCGGGCGCGCGGAGCGCGCCGAAGAGCTCTGTGTCCTCACCGAGCGGTTGATCGAGCAGGCGAGCCTGCTTGGCCATCCACGCGTGGCGGTTGTCGCGGCACGCCTGCACGAACGCATCCTCACGTTGCCTGGCGACCTTGCGCCACATCACACGTGCGTCGAGAGCGAGATCGGCGAATTGCGGGATGCGGCGAACCGGTAGGTCCGCAGCTCACGCCGCCCGAAAATAGCCGCCCGACTCCGCTCGGGCTTCTTCGCGTGCCGCTTCGGTCGCGAGGCGACCCAGCAGCGCCACGAACTCGTCCACCTGACCGCTGGTCAAGGTTTCCGCTCCGACTGCGGTCAGCACGCGCTCCAACATGGCGCGTCCCATCCGGGCCCGCCCGCCAAGGGTGCCATCGTCGGGCTGGTCGCGAAGCACCTCGATCATCGCCCGGATTGCCGGCAGGGCTCCGATCGCCAGCCCCGACTTGCGGTAGAGCGCGCAAAACCCGGCGCCATTGTCCTGCATAAGTGCGACCACGCGAGCGACCGGAGTGCGTGACAGGTGGCTCAGTGCGTCTTCCACGAAGCGGCGATCGCCTGTGGCCAGAGCGCGGATGATCAATGCGGATTTGAGGCGACCTTCGGCCGCCAGCATCGCGACCAGCGCGCCGCGATGCTCCGCGCGGCATCCGCTGGCGAGATCGATCACCGCGCGGTCCCGCGCGTCGTCGAGAACCTTCCTGGCCCGCTGCGGCGACAGCCAGTCGCGCTCCAGCACAAGTTCGCCGAGAGCATCAGACAATCCATCGATCAGCATCTGTCGCAAGGTAACGGGCAGGTCCTGCCGCGCCATCAGAACCTCGCGGACCGCCGGATCGCTGCGGTGCCGTTCGACCAGGCGGCGCAGCGAGGACACGGAGATCGCCGCCGAGGGATTGGCCAGTAGCGCAAGACAGGCGGTGGGTCCCGACACCTCGATGAGCGCGGCCGCCAGTCCGACGCCGACATCGCTGCGACTTGCGATCGCGGCGCGCATGCGTTCGCAACCGGCGCCCGCGTAGTCGACGAGCTCGGTCTCGCTGAATAGCGGCGAGCGGGCCAGCACGATCGTGGAGATGTCGGGCAGATCCTCCGCGAGTCCGCGGATCACCGAACGGGGTGCCTGGGGGCTGTCTCCGAACGCCTGGGCCAGTGCGAGGCGGACACGCGGCGAGGGATCGTCGAGAACCGCCAGCAACGCTGTCGTGGCCGCCGACCGGTTCTCTGCATCGAGCGGCACCTCGATGTAGACCCGGACCAGGGCACGGACGATCTCCGCCCGTTGAGACGCTTCCGCCTGCGAAAGCCTGTCCAGGAAACGCCTGACGAGCATACTGACGACTCCGGTGCAGAGGGGCGCTGAGACCCGCCCACCTCTTTCCGGAATTGTCGCTGAGAACGCTTAAAGAAGCGTTCACCATAAAAGCGGCAAAAGACCTTTGAAGTCAGTACACCGGCAGGGAGGGGTCGTCGCGAAACGACCCGGCGGCAACCTGGCCGCGCGCCCGGACTGAACCGGTCACTTCGCTCTTCAGCTTGCCGGTGGCCACCTCAAGTTCGACGTCGCCGGGCCGACGTGGTCCGTCCGCTGTGACCACGACAGGATCACCTGTGAAGCCCGCCGGACGATCCGCCGAGCCAAGACCGGACCAGAAGCCGGCCACAGCACGCCCGATCGGTCCGAGGGTGGCCTGCGATCCGGAGTGGAACAGCCCGTGGAAGACGTGATCTTCACTCGCCCGCCCCGGCTGGAAGGCCAGATACCTGGCGGAGGTCGCCGGTGCGGATGGAGGCTCGCCCTGGAATCCCGAGACCAGGCGCTCATAGACCTGCGCCGCTGTCCGCGCGTTGCCGTCGCCTGTGTAAAACACCGAACGGTTGGCGGCGGCGGCTTGCGGAAATTGCTCGGCGGCAGAGCGTGCTGGCGCCTGCTCTGCAAGTCTGATGAGGTCCAGAGCTCCCCGAGCGCCCATGAAATGCGCCACGTAGAGTTCGCCCTCGCTCGGCTCACGTCCGAGGCCGGTGCGCAGGGTCTCCGCATTGCGCACGGTCAGTTCGCCGGCCATCAGGGCGGCGGCCTTGGGATCTCGCTTGAGATCCAGGATCTCCTTTAGTGCTGAACGCTCTCCGACGGTGTAGTCGCCGGATGCTGTGCGCTGGATCTTGGAGGCGTACGCGCCGTAGCCGTGCTGCTCACCGGCCTCCTTGATCATGGCGATCCAGGTGCTGTCGATGAACTGGAACAGGCCTGCCGCCGACGACGTTCGCGCCTTTGCCTGCGGATCCAGATTCGACTCGCGGCGGGCCGTCGTCATCAGGTAGTCGAAATCGGCGCCCGTCCGGCGACTGGCATGCTTCAGCGCTGGCCCGACGCCCGACGTCGTGTCCTCGCTTGAACCGATCGACGTGAACAGGAACATCCCGGTAAACTTTGCCCCTCGGCCCACAGGTAATCCGATCAGGAGGCACCGTGAATGGGTATGGTAAACGACCCGTTAATGGGGCGCGCCTGTAGCTGGGTCGATTAAACCGAATCTTGGAGGAATACCGTTGCGGTCCTTGCTGTTTGTTCCCGGCGACAGTCCGCGGAAGTTCACCCGCGCGATGGAGAGCGGCGCCGATGCGCTGATTCTGGATCTCGAGGATTCGGTGGCCCCGGGCAGCAAGGCGCAGGCGCGCGAGATCACCGCCGGCCTGCTTGCGGAAACCCGGCACCAAGGCGACCGCCCTCGCCTCTATGTCCGGGTCAATGCCCTCGATACCGGGATGACGGATGCCGATCTCGACGCGGTGATCCCGCTGGAACCCGACGGCATCATGCTGCCAAAATCGTCGAAGGGCGCCGATGTCATGCTGCTCGACGCCAAAGTGACGACATCCGAGGCTCTGGCCGGGATTGAGGACGGACGCACCCGAATCGTAGCCATCGTCACCGAGACGGCCGCCTCGCTGTTCGGCCTCGGTACCTACGACGGCTCGAGCGCGCGGCTGGAAGGCATGACCTGGGGCGGCGAGGACCTGTCCGCGGACATTGGTTCGATCTCAAATCGTGACGCTGCCGGCAACTATACGGATCTCTACCGGTTGGCCCGCGCGCTCTGCCTGGCGGGGGCGGCGGCCGCAGGCGTCCTGCCCATCGATTCGGTCTATACGGACTTCCGCGATAGTGAAGGGCTGCGCCGGGAATGCGATGACGCCGTCCGCGACGGATTCGTCGCCAAGATGGCCATCCATCCGGACCAAATCGCAGTCATCAATGAGGTGTTCACGCCATCCGCGGAAGCGATGCGCGAGGCGGACGCCGTCATACGGGTCATGGCCGAGGCCGGCGATGCCGGCGTCGCCAGCCTGAAAGGCCGGATGATCGACCGGCCGCATCTGCGGCGCGCCGAGCGGATCCTCGACCGTGCCAGGGCGGCCCGGCGGCACGACCGGGCCTGATAGACCCCGCGGCGGAGTTCAGGCCGCCTTCAACCGATCGAGGAACTCTGCGACCTCCGAACTCAGGCGGTCCGCGCCCTGACCGAGGTCACAGG
This sequence comes from Pseudomonadota bacterium, assembly GCA_023435545.1. Classification (GTDB taxonomy): domain Bacteria; phylum Pseudomonadota; class Alphaproteobacteria; order Rhizobiales; family Tepidamorphaceae; genus Tepidamorphus. The sequence goes on from JAEYRQ010000220.1 coordinate 3,890, forward strand.
CAGCCCGCAGCATCTGGTCGGCAGCGCTGCCGGTCTCGCCGGCGGCGCGACTGACCTCTGCGGTATTCTCTGAGACGTCCTCAGTGCCGCGAGCGGCCAGCTGGATGTTCCGGGCGATTTCGCGTGTTGCCGCGCCCTGCTCCTCGACGGCCGCCGCCACCGCGGCGGCGATCTCGCTCAGTTCGTTGATGCGCGAGCCAATCCCACCGATTGCCGCCACCGCGCCATCGGTCGCTCCCTGGATCGCTGCGATCTGACCCGAGATCTCCTCGGTTGCCTTGGCGGTCTGCTCCGCCAGTGTCTTCACTTCCGCAGCGACGACGGCAAACCCCCTGCCCGCCTCTCCAGCTCGCGCCGCTTCGATCGTCGCATTCAGTGCGAGCAGATTGGTCTGGCCGGCTATGGTGTTGATCAGTTCGACCACGTCGCCGATCTTCTGGGCGGCCTCGGACAGGCTCCGGACCTGGTCGTTGGTGCGCTGAGCTTCGGAAACCGCCTCCGCAGCCCTGGCCGACGATGTCGCAACCTGCTGCGAGATTTCGTCGATCGAGGAATTCAGTTCCTCCGCGGCCGATGCAACCGTTTGAACGTTCGACGACGCTTCAGCGGTTGCGGACGTGACCACCGCACTACGCTGCTGGGCGTGTTCGGCGGACACCGCAAGCGCGCGAGCGACCTCTTCGACGCGACGGGTGCTGTCGGCGACCTGTCCGATGACGCTGCCAACCGTCTCCTCGAAGGTTCTGGCCATTGCCTGCATCGCCTGCCGCTTCTCGGCTTCCGATTGCTCGCGGCTCCGGGATGTCTGCGCCTCCATCTCCCGCACCTTCTCGGCGTTCTCCTTGAAGACCTGCACGGCGCGGGCCATGTGGCCGATCTCGTCGTTCCGGCCGGCGGCCGGGATCTCCACGTCGAGACGGTCCTCCGCCAGGGCGTTCATAGCCTCGCGTAAACCGCCCAGGGGCGCGAACATCCGCCGCAGCACGAAAAGGGTCGCGGCAGCGATCACCAGGACGCCGCCGATTGCGAGCAGAACGGCGATGAGGATCGTCCGCTCCACGTCCGCGAAGAACTCGTCCTTCTTCACTCCCACATACATGACACCGATAGTATTGCCGCTGGCATCACGGATCGGATCGTAGCCCGTGTAGTAGGCGGTCCCGAGGATATCGGCTTCGCCTCGATACGGCTGCCCGCGGCCAAAGACCGAATCGTGAGCTGCGTTACGGGCGAGCTGAGTGCCGACCGCGCGGCCGGATCCATCCGGCTTCATCACGTTGGTCGTGATGCGGGTGTCGCCCTGGAAGACCGTTGCGGTGCCACCGACGAGCTTCTGCACCGTGTCGACCGGCGCGTAGAAGTCATTCAGCACCACATCGCCGACCATCATCCTGCCGTCGACGATCGAGAACCCGTCGCCGTGGCTGCCGACGACTTCCCAGGCGACGCGCATATTGGTGTCGAGTCGCTCGAGGCCCTGGCGTTCGGCGTACTGGCGCACCATCCAAGCGGTCGTCGCGATGATCAGCCCTCCGAGCAGCACGAGTGCACCAACGGTGAGTACAATCGTCTTGCCCGCGAGCGAGCGCGGCATGATGTCGATCTTCATATTCCCCCAACCCGGTCCAGTGTTTTCACTTTGCCGTCCAATGAAAGTCCGGGCGGCAGGTAAAATTTTACTTAAGTGAATTGCCGACGGTGGCGGCCTACCTCTGCAGATCGTCCCCGATACGCGCGACGCTGGCCTCAAGGATGCCGGCGAGTTGAGACATGCCGATCCGCTTGCCGACGTCGGCGAGTGCGACCGCGGTCGCCACTCCGCCTTCATCCGTCAGTCCGGCCATCGCACGAGCCCAGTCTGCGACGTAGCCTGACCAGGCAGTCGGTTCGGCTGCCACCGCGGCCTCGAGCGCGGAGGCCCAGTCTTTCGCGCGTTCGGATCGGCCGCAGAGCGCGTCGGCCTCAATGAGCGCCCGATAGAAGAACAGGTAGCAATGGGCCATGGCACCAGCGTCGAGGATCTCGCACGCCTCGCCGATGGCAGCCTCGCGCTCCGCCTCATTGTCACTTGCGGCCGCGATCTGGCCGAGCACAACAGGCAGCATGTAGGATCGTCCTGCGCCTGTCTCCGCCAGCGTTCTGCCATGCCGGGCCAGTTCAATGGCCGCCTCCCGCCGACCTTCGCCACGCAATGCCCATGCGAGGAAGGCGCTGTTCTCCGCCTGGAAGCGCGTTGCACCTAGTCCTACGGCTATCTCGTTGGCGCGCTCGATCTCGGCCCGCGCCCGCTGCCAGTCGCCCGCTTCGACCGCCAGCAGGAATCGGACGTGGCGGCAGATCATCTCCGGGCGAACTGCACCGGCGCGGCGTGCCGCCTCCAGCGTCTCGCCGGCGATGCGCTCCGCCTCGGCCGGCTCGCCATCGAGAAAGCACAGGATCGCCAGCATGGGCGCGTTGGCGATCGCCACCCGGCCAAGACCGGCTTCGCGCGCAAGCCGCACGCAACGTTCGAACATGTCGCGGGCGGACCGCATGAGGCCGACGGTATAGGCCGCATCGCCCAGCCCGCCGAGTGCGGCGATCTCGGCCTCCACCGATCCCGCCTCGCGCGCCAGCGCCAGCGCCAGCTTGTGCTCGGCGAGACATTCGTCGAACCGACCCTGCGGGAAGAGCAGATTGCCCCGCAGATGGTGAATTTGGGCGCGCTCGAGCAGGAGTCCCCCCGCTTCGGCCCGCGCCTCCGCCTGCGCCAGCGTGGCCGCGGCCTCTACGAGGTCGTCGGTGACGCGCTGGCATTGTGCCCGTCCGATCTTTGCCCGGCAGCGGGCCGCATCGTCCGGAGCGATCTCCAGTGCTTCCAGGAATGCGGCATCCGCCGCCGCCACCTCGCCGCTGGCCAGCAGAATCTCGCCGCGCTTCTCGGTCAGCGCGAAACGATCCGACGCATCGCCGGCAGCGCCGAGTCCCCGGTTTGCCAGCGAAAGCGCCCGGCTGCTGTTGCCGCGCACAAGTTCCTCCGTGGCGAGTTGGAGGAACACCGCTGCGGCGGCCGGATCGCCCGCCCGCTCCAGATGCTCCGCGTGAAGGTGTCGGTCCCGCTCCGCCACGATCGCCGCCGCCTTGCCGTGCAGGGCCGACCGCCGACTGGCCGGCAGGCTGTCGTAGACGGCCTCGCGGATCAATGCGTGAGCGAACCGCAGTGCTGTTCCGTCGGGTTTGAGCAGATGGGCCGCGACGAGCGGTGAGGGCTCGTAGTCTGCCGCGAGCAGCGCTCTCAGATCGTTGGACTCGAACCGATCGCCGAGGACGGCTGCGACCTGCAGCGCATGCTTGTCCACTGGAGCAAGCCGGTCCAGGCGGGCGAACACCAGACTGCGGATGCTGGTCGGCAGCGCTTCACGTCCGCGGTCACCGACATGATGGATCAATTGGACGAGGAACAGTGGGTTCCCCTCCGCCCGCCGGACAATATCGCCCAGCCGCAGCGGATCGGTCGCGTGCAGCACGGTTGCGAGTTCGAGCGCCGCCTCCTCCCCCAGCGGCGACAGGTCGATGGTCGCCAGCGGCGTGGCACCGATCGCGGCACGCCATAGATGGTCGATCGGATCGTTGTCCGGCCGCCCCGTGAGAAGCATCACCGCCGGAGCGCCTGCCAGATCCCCGGCGACACCCGCCAGTCCGGCAAGCGTCTCCGCATCGGCCCAATGAACGTCCTCGACGATGAGACAGAGCGGGCGACGCGCCGCGGCCGCGGCCGCCAGCCGTCCCAGCACGGCTGCCCTGCGCTGCCGGCGCACGTCGGGGGCGAGCAAGGCGGCCAGCTCCGCAAGATCGGGCGGGACCGGACGGTCGAGCAGTTCGGCGCAGGTAGCCCGCTCCTCGTCCGCGAGCACGCCCGCGCCGACCAGCGCCCCCACGGCGTCGGTCACGGCCACGTCGCTTGCGCCAGAAGACAGTCCCAGCAAGCCTTCGGAAAGCTCGCGGGCGGCATCCTGGCGGCGGCCTCCCCCAAAATCGAGAACAGCCGCCTTGGCCACGGCCGCGCCGGCGGCCCGTGCATATTCGTCAAAGGCTTCGGCCAGGCGACTCTTGCCGATGCCCGCCTGCCCGCGCAGATAGATCACCTGGCCCAGGCGATTGGCAACGCAATCCTCCAGAAGACTGGTCAAGTGGCGCATCTCACGCTGCCGACCGATGAGCGGGACTGCTGCCCGCGCCTCGCCCGTCCGCGCGGCAAGGAGCCTACAGGCGGAAACCGGCTCGGCCACGCCATCGAGTTGCATCGCGCCGCACGGTTCCAGCTCGAAGCGTGCCTCGATCGTCCGACCGAGGCTGTCGGTGATAAGGATTTCGCCAGCGCGCGCCGCATCGCACAGCCTCGCGGCCAGGTTCACCGAGGGGCCGATGACCGTATAGTCGCGGCGCAGTTCGCTGCCGAATGTAGCCGCCATGACCACTCCCTCGGCCAATCCGGCGTGGGTGTCGAGTTCCGGCCGGCCCTGATCGGCTGCAATACGGGCGACCGCCTCGCGGATATCGATAGCCGCTGCGGCTGCGCGCCACGCATCGTCCGCGTGGGCTAGCGGTGCGCCGAACAATGCCATCACGCAGTCGCCGATGTGCTTGTCGACCGTCCCGCCGCGGCTCGCCACCGCCGCATCGGCGGCTGCGAAGAAGGCATCGAGGATCGCCGCGGTGCGTTCCGGCTCGAGCCGGGCCGCGAGCGCCGTATAGCCGGTGAGATCGCAGAACAGCACAGTGACCGGACGCATCTCGCCGGTAGGCTGCTGCCTGGCCGGCGGCGGCTGCGCGAATTCCAGCGCAGCGCCGCACTCGCCGCAGAAGCGGTCCTCCGGACCGTTCGCCGCGCCACAGGCCCGGCACGCGATGCCCAGCGGAGCACCGCAGGCGGAGCAGAAGCGCCGCCCGGTGCGATTGTCCGTACCGCAGGCCCGGCACTGCATCGAAGAGGCACCGCAAAAGCCGCTGCGGTGCCATTATGCGCCTAGGCGGTATCGGCCGCCAGCAGCATTGGCGGCCGGCCCGCCACGCGCGGGCGGCAGGAGCCGGGGCTACGCCACCATGACCACCTCGGCGTGCCGCACGTCCGGCGGCATCGCCTCGCCCACGAGGGACGCGACCGCCTGGTCGAGCGTCATCGAGGTCTGGTCCTTGGAGCCGAGCCGGCGGATGTTGACCGTGCCCTCCTCCGCCTCGCGGCGGCCACAGACGACGATCACCGGCACCTTGGCCAGCGAGTGCTCGCGGACCTTGTAGTTGATCTTCTCGTTCCTGAGATCGACCTCCGCACGCAAACCCGCTGCCTCGAGCGTCCGCTGCACCTCGAGAGCGTAGTCGTCCGCCTCCGAGGTGATGGTCGCGACCACCGCCTGTACCGGCGACAGCCACAGCGGCAGGTGTCCGGCATAGTTCTCGATCAGGATTCCGGTGAAGCGCTCGAGCGAACCGAACATCGCCCGGTGCAGCATCACCGGTACATGCCGCTCGCCGTCCGGGCCGATGTAGAAGGCGCCGAGGCGGCCCGGCAGATTGAAGTCGACCTGCAGCGTGCCGCATTGCCAGTCGCGGCCAATGGCGTCGCGCAGCACGTATTCGAGCTTCGGCCCGTAGAAGGCGCCCTCGCCCGGATTGAGCGTCCACTGAATGCCTGCCGCGTCGCAGGCAGCCTTGAGCGCCTCCTCAGCCTTGTCCCAGACCGCATCTGACCCGACCCGCTTTTCCGGCCGGTCGGAGAACTTGATCCGAACGTCCTCGAAGCCGAAGTCGCGGTAGATCGACAGGATCAGCGCGTTGACCGCGATGCACTCCTCGGTGATCTGGTCCTCGGTGCAGAAGATGTGGGCGTCGTCCTGCGTGAAGTGCCGCACGCGCATCAGTCCGTGCAGCGCACCCGACGGCTCATAGCGATGCACCTTGCCGAATTCCGCAATCCGCAAAGGCAGATCCCGGTAGCTCTTCAAGCCGTTCCTGAAGATCTGCACGTGACCCGGGCAGTTCATCGGCTTGCAGCAGTGTACCCGCTCGTCCGGCGTGATCGTCGTGAACATGTTCTCGCCGAACTTCTCCCAGTGGCCGGACTGCTCCCAGAGCGTCCGCTCCATCATGTCGGGCGTGTTCACCTCGAGGAAAGCCGCGTCATGCTGGCGGCGGCGCATGTAGCCGATCAGCGTCTGGAACAGCGTCCAGCCCTTCGGGTGCCAGAAGACGGCGCCGGGAGCCTCCTCCTGGAAATGGAACAGGTCCATCTCCCGGCCGAGGCGTCGGTGGTCGCGCTTCTCGGCTTCCTCCAGCATCGTCAGGTGGGCCTTGAGATCGGCGTCGTTCGCGAAGGCCGTGCCGTAGATGCGCTGGAGCATCGGATTGTTGGAATCGCCTCGCCAGTAGGCGCCCGCGAGCTTCAGGAGCTTGAAGGCGGTGCCGACCTTGCCCGTCGACGGGCCGTGCGGACCGCGGCAGAGGTCGAGCCAGTCGCCCTGCCGGTAGATCCTGAGGTCGTCGCCCTCGGGGATCGAGTCGATCAGCTCGACCTTGTAGCTCTCGCCCTTCTCGCCGAAGAACCGGCGCGCGTCCTCGCGGCTCCACACCTCGCGGGTGAAGGGCGCATCGCGCGCGACGATCTCGCGCATCTTCGCCTCGATGGCGGCGAAGTCGTCCGGCGTGAACGCCTCCTCGCGGGCGAAATCGTAGTAGAAGCCGTTCTCGATCACGGGACCGATGGTGACCTGCGTGCCGGGAAACAGCTCCTGAACAGCCTCGGCCAGCACGTGCGCCGCGTCGTGGCGGATGATCTCCAGCGCCTCGGGCTGATCGCGGGTGACGATCTCGATGTGGGCGTCCACGGTGATCGGTTGCGACAGGTCCTTCAGCTCGCCGTCGAGCCGCACGACCATCGCCTTCTTGGCGAGCGACTTCGAAATGCCCTCGGCGATTTCGCCACCGGAGATGCCGGAGGGGAACTCGCGTCTGGAATTATCGGGAAAGGTGAGCGTAATCATGGTCTTCTCCTGCTCGACTCCTGCATACCACGCAGGTAAGCGGTGTGTTGGGCGCTCCGCGCTCAGTCGGGACGAAGCGTGATGTGCCGGCCGCTCCAGCGGCCGTAGCGCCACGGCTTATACCAGCGCGATTCCTGCGGCAAGACGTCGGGAATAGGGTCGAATCCACAGGCGCCCCAGGGATTGCAGCGCGAGAACCGGGCAATTCCCATCCACAGCCCCGGCCAGGCCCCGAAGCGGCGGATTGCATCCTCGGTGTATTCGGAACAGGTCGGCAGATAGCGGCAGCGCCTGCCCATCAATGCCGACAGCGTGTAGCGGTAAAGCCTGATCAGGCCGATCAGGACGAGGCCAGCGCCCTGCGCGACAAGTCCCGGCCGGCCTGCCTCGCCGCCGTTCAGGCCGCGCTCTCCTTCTGGCGTGCCAGCGCCTTCTCGACAGCCTCGACGGTCGCGTCGAAGGTCAGCATGGTCGAGGCGTGGCGTGCCTTGAAGTCGCGCACCGGCTCCAGGACCGAACAGTCGGCCCAGCGGCCGCCCGGCGGCGGACCGTTCTCCTTCAGCATCGTGCGCATCTCCTCGCGCACCTGGCGAAGCTCGGGCAGCGTCGCACCAATGACGTTGCGGGCCATGATCGAGGAGGAGGACTGGCCGAGCGCGCATGCCTTCACCTCGTGGGCGAAATCGGCGACCGTATCCCCCTTCATCCTGACATCAACGGTCACCGTAGAGCCGCACAGGCGGCTGTGCGCGGTCGCCGTGGCGTCCGGATCGGCCAGCCGCCCGAGCCGCGGGATGGTGCCCGCCAGCTCGAGGATGCGCTTGTTGTAGATCTCGTCCAGCATGCAAGATTGCCCCGTGGGCGCGCCACGCCCGTTCGTAAATCGCTCCGGAACCCTCGCGCCCGAAGCACCCGGTCGCCTTGCGACCCGGAATCCTGACCTATATATCGAAGCAGTCGGTCGATATGGCAAGCGGACCGGGACAGGCCGGCCGCCGCGCCTTCGGATTGATCCGCACGCAAGAGCGGGACGTAAGAGGACGAGGGTGCGATGGCGGACGGCTCGAAGAGAGATCCCATGGATGCGATGATCCGCAACTACGGCGGCGCCAGCCACGATGCCCGCAACCGCGATGGCGAGGGCCGGCCGAGCCGCGAGCAGGTCGAGTCAGCGGTGCGCACACTCATCGCATGGACGGGCGATGATCCCAAGCGCGAGGGGCTGATCGATACGCCGCGCCGGGTTGCCAAGGCGTTCGAGGAACTCTACGGGGGCTACTTCGAGTGCCCCATAGAGGCTCTGTCGCGCACCTTCGAAGAGGTTGGCGGCTACGACGACATCGTGCTTTTGCGCGACGTCTCGTTCTTCTCGCACTGCGAGCACCACATGCTGCCCTTCACCGGCAAGGCGCATATCGCCTACTATCCGGCCGGCCGCGTCGTGGGGCTGTCCAAGCTCGCCCGGGTGGTCGAGACCTATGCGCGTCGCCTGCAGACGCAGGAGAACCTGACGGCCCAGATCGCGACCACCATCGACGAGGTGCTGCAGCCGCGCGGGGTGGCGGTGATGCTGGAGGCCGAGCACATGTGCATGAGCCTGCGCGGTGTGCACAAGCACGGGGTGTCGACCGTGACCACCCAGTTCACCGGCCGCTTCCAGGACAATGTCGTCGAGCAGGATCGCTTCCTGCGTCTGATCCGCGACCGCTGAGGCAGCGGCGCGCCGAGTTGACTACCGGCACCGGGCCGTGCACTTGAGCGCTGATGAGCGCGCAAGCAGATTTTCCTCCGCCCGGCGACAAGACACATCTGGAATCGGGTTCGATCCTCACGCCCCGCTTCGGGGCGGACGGGCTCGTCACATGCGTCGTCACCGACGCCGATGACGGGATGGTGCTGATGCTTGCCCACATGAATGCCGAAGCGCTGGCGCTGTCGATCGAGAGCGGTGTCGCCCACTATTGGAGCCGTTCGCGCCGGGAGTTGTGGCGAAAGGGCGATACCAGCGGTTCAGTTCAGTCGATCGTCGAGATGCGCGTCGACTGCGATCAGGACGCGGTCTGGCTCAAGGTCCGCGTCGGGGGATCCGGTGCCAGTTGCCACACCGGCCGGCGCTCCTGCTTCTACCGGATCGTGGAGACGGGACCAATCGCGGCGGGCGGGGTCGTCCTGCACGAAGACGGCGGCCAGTAACCGTATCGCCGAAAATCGGACGCATTCCCGAAACCATAGTCGTCCAGGCTGGTTATAGTTCAGCGGTGCCATCCGCCGGCCATCCGGCCATTGGAGGGCGAAGGCAGGGAGGCTGCCGTGTTCCAGTCACTGACTCGCCGCGTTCTGGCGCCAGCCGACGGAACGTCAACGGCCGCCGAAGCGCCGAACCCGGCTGAGGCTGTTCCACCCGATCCCAAGCAGATCACTCCTGTTCGGCCGACCATCGGCGTTGCGCTCGGCGGCGGCGCGGCGCGCGGATGGGCGCATATCGGCGTCCTGAGGACCCTCGAGGCGGCGGGCTACGCCCCGGACATCCTCGCCGGCACCTCGATCGGCGCGGTAGTGGGCGGCTGCTATGCTGCCGGCAAGCTCGACGAGATCGAGGACTTCGCGCTCTCCCTGACCAAACGGCGGGTCTTCGGCTTGCTCGATTTCAATCTCGGCGGCTCCGGTCTGATCACCGGCAACAAGCTCTCCGACCTCTTGGAGCGCCAGTTCGAGGAGGTCACCACCGAGAGCTTGCCGCGGAAGTTCTGCGCGATCGCGACGGAACTTGGAACGGGGCACGAGATCTGGCTTTCCCAGGGGCGCGTCGTGGACGCAATGCGCGCCTCCTATGCGCTCCCCGGCGTGTTCCGCCCCGTCCGGATCGCCAACCGCTGGCTCATCGACGGCGCGCTGGTCAATCCAATCCCGGTCTCGGTTGCCCGCGCGATGGGCGCGCGGCTGGTGATCGCGGTCAACCTGCACTCGGACGTGTTCGGACGCGGGTCGATTCAGCCCTACTGGGTGGAGGCCGATGCCGAGGGCGGCGAGGACGCTGGCCCGGGCCCGGCGAACGGCAGCGCCGGGCGGCTGGTGCGCCGACAGATGTTTGGCCGTCGCGACGGCCCGCCCGGAATCTCATCGGTGATGACCGACGCCTTCAATATCACCCAGGATCGGATCGCCCGCGCGAGGCTCGGCGGCGATCCGCCCGATGTCGGCGTCCTGCCTCGCATGCGCCGCATCGGCCTGTTCGAATTTCACCGGGCGCGCGAGGCGATCGCGCTGGGAATCGAGGCGGCAGAGCGGGCGCTCGACGAGATCGCCGAGGCTGTCGAGACCCTCACCCTCGCCGAGCAGGGATAGCTGACGTCAAGCGGTGATGTACTCGCGCATTGCCTCGGCTTCGGCCTCGGCCTCGGCGATCCGATGCTTGACCACGTCGCCGATCGATATGATGCCTACCATCCGGCCCTCCTCGACCACGGGAACGTGACGGAACTTGCCGTCGGTCATCTTCTCCATCAGCGCCGGCACGGTGTCAGCCAGCCCGCAGGTGACGACCTTGCTGGTCATGAAGTCCGAAACCGGGGCGGTCAGAGCGACCGCGCCGTGACGCGCCACGGCCCGGACGAAGTCGCGCTCGGAAAATATTCCCTCGACGCTGGAGCCGTCGGCACTGATGACCACCGCGCCGATGCCCCTCGCCTCGAGCAGTTCACAGACGCTTGCAAGTGATGCACCAGGATGTGCAGTCAGAACGTTGCGGCCCTTGCGGGCCAAGATGACTTCGACGGTCATAACGTCGGTCTCCCGTTGGCCGCCGGTGCGGACCAAGCCGCTTTATCGGCGGATAGGTTCCGATATGATGCGCGCGTCCGCGCCGGCGTGCAACTTCGGAACCGGGGTGGCGGACCCCGCCATCGACGGTACCGCGAAGCAAGAAGCGATGCTCGACTCCCTCTACCGACGCAGACTTCAGCGTGACCTCGAAATCTGGCGCGACAAGGGCTGGGTCACCCGCGAGGGCGTCACTGCCATCCTTGCCACCCTCTCGCATGATGGACGGGCGCGGACGGCGACGGTGATCGGCTTCCTCGGGGCGGTGCTGATCGCACTTGCTGCGATCGCGTTCGTTGCTTCGAACTGGACGGAATTCCCCCGACCGCTGCGCATGCTGGTGCTCGTGGCAGGGATGGCGCTCTCCTATGGGATCGCCGGCCTGCTCGCGAGAGCCAGGCACCCGCATTTCGCCGATGCCGCGGTGTTCACCGGCGCCGCACTCTTCGGTGCCTCCATTGTGCTCGTCGCCCAGAGCTATCACCTGTCCGGCGACTATCCGGACGCGCTGCTGCTATGGGGCTCCGGTGCGGTGCTGGCCGCCGTGCTGGGTTCATCCCGTGCTTCGCTGGTGCTGGCGCTCGTCGTGTTCGGACTATGGTCCTGGTACGAGGTCACCGAGTTCGGCTGGATCGTGCATTGGCCCTTCCTGTTCGCCCTCGCCCTCGTCGCGGCGACGGCGGTGTGGTGGCGCTGGGGCGCCGGCCTGCATCTGGCGGTGCTGGCGCTGGGCGGTTGGCTCGGCATGAGCGTCATCGGGCTCGCATGGGACCAAGACTGGTCGGGCGCTGCAACAGTCCTGCTGCTGTTCTCCTTAGGTATCTCGGCCTTCGGCGTGGGCCAGTTCATCGCTGTCAGCGGCGGACCCGCCGCCTCGGGCGGCCGCGCCTTGGCCGGATATGGACTGGCGGCACTGCTGGGCACGCTGATCGTGCTTCAGCTCTTCATGTTCGGGTTCGATGACCGCGCCGTCGCCGAAGACCTCTGGCCATTATGGGCCTCCGTGGTCTGCTGTTTGGGTGGCGCGGCGCTGCTGGCGGCCTCGCGGACACCCGGGTCGCTGCTCGATGCCGTCGTTCTGCTGGCATCGGGCTTCGGGACTGTCGCGCTCATACACGTCTCGCGCTTTGTTGACCCTGATGGCGGCGGGCCGTTGTTGATCCAGCTCGGGCTTGGCATCCTGGCTCTGGTGCTCGCGGTCTGGGCGATCTCGTTCGGCAACCGGATCGCCAGCCGTACGGCGGCTAATCTCGGCCTCGTCGCCTTCGCGATCGAGGTTCTCTACATGTATTGGATCACCTTTGGCACGCTGCTCGACACCGCACTCTTCTTCCTCGTCGGCGGCCTGCTCCTGATCGGCCTGGCGGCCGTCCTCGTCCGGCTGCAACGGCGTCTGAGGCCCACAGCGGCGGAGAACGCATCATGAGCGAATCCCCGGGGCTGGGAATGGGACTCTGGGCGCGGCTGGCAGCGATCGTCGTTATCCAGTCGGCCGCTCTGGGCTGGATGGTGTACGACAGGGCGGAACTGCTTCGCACCGGTACAGAGGTGACGCTGGCCGTCGTTCCCGTCGATCCCCGGGATCTGTTCCGGGGAGACTACGTCACGCTGAGCTACGACATCTCCCAGCTGCGGCCGCAGATGATCGGCGGTGATACCGATTTCGACGCAAACGATCCGATTTGGGTGACACTGGACACCAGCGTCGCCGGACCCGCCCAGCCGCAGGGCGTGTTCCGCCACAGGCCACCGACGCTACCGGATCAGGCGGTGATCCGCGGTCGCGTCGAGCGTGCTTATTCGGGGGTGCCCCCACGTGACGATCCCGACGCCTGTCCGGAGCCGTGCATCGTTCTCGAGGTCGACTACGGGATCTCGCAGTATTTCGTCCCCGAGGGCGAGGGCCGTAGCCTGGAGACACTGCGCAACGACAGCCGGGTGAGCGTCGTCGTGGCCATTGACAGCCTAGGCAAGGCGGCAATCAAGCAGCTTCTCGTCGATGGCGTCGTGCGCTACCAGGAGCCGCTGTTCTGATCGGGGACAATCCAGTCCTCACGAGGCGGCGCCGGCGGATCGAAGAACCGAAAGCCGAGCAGGCCGACGAGAAAGCCCCCGATATGCGCCTCCCAGGCGATCGGCGCGTCGTCTTCGCCCCCGATACCGGTGGCGCCGAACAGGTAGTTGACCGCGAACCAGATGGCCACGAACGCAAGGACGCGGATGTCGCGGAAGGCGGCGGGCAGCGGCAGTGCCGGCTGCTTCCAGCGCGCATCCGGGTCCGGCCCCCACACAATAGCGGGGCGCTGGAAGGCGAATCGTACGGCCGCGCCCATCTGGCCGGAAATGGCGGCCGAGGCGCCGACCACCGGCGCGAATTCGCCCCAATGGGTGAGAAGATGCGCGCAGGCACCGGCGAACGCAGCCACCGCCGAAAGCAGAAAGAACCGGGTCGTCCCGAACCGGCGCAGGACCGGCGTGCCGAACGCGACCATCCATGCGACGTTCACGCCGAGATGCATCCAGCTTCCGTGCAGCAGCGCGTAGGTCAGGAATGTCCACACATCCGCGCCGGCACCGCCGGGGAAATTCAGCCCGATCAGCGAATCAGCGATGTATCGCGCGGGCACGAAGGCGAAGGTGAACAGCAGCCACACGTCCATGTCGAATGGCAGCATCGACCGCAAAGCGTGGATTGCGGTGAGGACCGCGATGGCCGCCACCATCGCCACAGGCAGGTTGAAGATCGGCTCGCGCTCGTTTGCCAAGGGTTCCAGGGGGTTGCGCCGGAAGGGGACTGTCAAGGGCGGGTGGCACGTAACCTGCGAACTACGGCAAAAGCAAGTAGACCGATGGGCGCACGTGCCAGCGTAGCACGGAACGGTTCAAGGGGAGACGATGACGGGGACGCAGGAAGACACCAGGGGCGGGGGCGGCGTCAGTCTGAAACACGCCGTCTCGCAATTTCTATACGGATACTGGAACCGCCTGCGTGGCGACAGGCCCGCGCCTCTGCGACGCGAAATCGAGCCTGCGGACATCGGGACTGTGCTGTCGGATACGTTCATTCTCGAGACCGCGGCCGACGACTGCTATCCGTATCGGCTGGCAGGCACACGCGTCTGTTCCGCCTTCGGCCGTGAGCTGAAGGGCGAAAACTGGCTGGACGGCTGGACTGCCCGAGACCGGGAGGCACTCGCGACACTGCTGCGCACCATCTCCAACGACGCAGCAGGGGCCGGCATTGAGATCGAGGCGGGCAACGGCCGGGGCCAGAACGCGGCGTTCGAAATCGTCCTGCTGCCGCTGGCCAATCGCGGCCCGGGCTACACGAGAATCCTCGGCTCGTTCGCCCCGCTCGACGCACCCTATTGGCTCGGGGCAACCCCTCTGGCCGAAGCCGTGGTAACTGCCCTCCACCTGATCTGGCCCAACCGCAGCGATCCGTTCCGCGAGGATCGCCCCGGTCATCCGGTCTTCGATCGCACGATTCCCCTACGGCGACGGAGGCATTTGGCGCTCTACGATGGCGGTTTGGATTGAAGGCGACAGGCTTTCCTTACGGGGTGTTAACCAGATTCGACTAGCTTGCGGCCTCAGATATATGAGTTGAAACGCCCGCATCTCTGGGGGGCGAATCGGGAGTCTCTGGCGCGTGCAGCGGGAACTTCGGCCTGCGCCTCTGTCGCTGAGTGAGGAAAAGCGCCGCCATCAGCGCGTCCGCGTCAGCATCCTCGGGCGCTACATGCTACCCAGCAAGCGGGAATATCCCTGCCAGGTCATCGACATGTCCCCCGGCGGCGCCCGCTTCGTGGCGCCCGTCAACGGCGAGCCAGGTGACCGGATCGTCGCCTATCTCGACCATGTCGGGCGCATCGAAGGCACGGTGACCCGCCTCTTCGATGGTGGTTTCGCCATTGCCATCAACGCGACGGCGCGAAAACGGGACAAGCTGGCGGCGCAGCTTACCTGGCTGGCGAACCGGCATGAGCTGGGTCTGCCCGAGGATCGCCGCCACGAGAGGCTGGTGCCGCGCAATCCGTTCACCGAGCTCGTGCTCGGAGACGGCCGCAGCTACAGGTGCAAGCTCATCGATCTCTCTCTGTCCGGTGCTGCGATTGCCTGCGACGTTCATCCCTCAATCGGCACGCCTGTTGCGCTCGGCCAGGCAAGGGGCGTCGTCATCCGCCACATCGAAGGTGGCGTCGCGATCGAGTTCACCACCGTCCAATCCGTGGATACGCTCGCCGCGCAATTCGGCGAGATGGCCTGAATCTCCGCCCGCGCCGACCTGCTGCCGTCCGATCGGCAGGGTCATCCGTGCAGCGCGATGGTTAGCGGTAGATAAATCTGAAAGATCAAATTCGCTGAAGTTTTGAATAAAGAGCAGTCTGGTTTTGAATTAAAAGGCCGCTTGCGACTTTCTGGTCCCTCAAATCCTTTCTGGCATAGTCCCCTGTAACGATCAATACAGGGGGCTGTCGATGAACAAGACTTCCGCGATTTGCGGGGCGATGATTTGTCTGTTCATGGGATCGGCTGTTGCTTCGCCGACGCCTGGACAGGACCGGGGCCAGGCTCGCATGAGCGAGTTCGCTGCCTCGCGGCCGCCCATCGGTTACGTGCAGTTCTGCCGCCGCCAACCCGCCGATTGCCGTGTGGCCGCGATCGGCAGCCAGCGGGAGACACTGACGCCCGAGCGCTGGCGCGAGCTCGTCGCGATCAACAACCACGTGAACGCGGCCATCGAGCCGGTCACCGACATGGAGCTCTACGGTGTCGCGGAGCATTGGACCTATCCGGTCGACAAGGGCGACTGCGAGGACTACGTGCTGCTGAAGCGCAAGCTGCTGATCGAGCGTGGCTGGTCGGCGGCCAGCCTTCTGATCACCGTCGTCCGCGACGAGCGCGGCGACGGGCATGCGGTTCTCACCGCCGTCACGTCCGAAGGCGACCTGGTCCTCGACAATCAGCACGCCGAGATCCGCGCCTGGAGCGATACGCCCTATCAGTATCTGAAGCGGCAGTCGAAGACGGACCCAAGCCGCTGGGTGTCGCTGATGGACGACGCGCCACAGGGCCAAGTTCCGGTCGCCGGAATGCCGGCCCGCTGACCAGCAAAGCGTGAGGTTTTCAGCCCGGTCGAGTCCCCCCCTCCGTCCGTCCAGACCGGGTCTGACAGGAGCCGGCCCTTCCCCCGGGGCCGGCTCCACCTTTTTCTGGACCGTGCGCTCAGAGTGGCGCAAGGCCGTCTGCAAACCTGCGGGCGTTCGCGGCGTATCCAAGAGCGGACAGCTTCAACTGTTCCCGCTCTTCCGGCTTCAGCTCCCGGACAACCTTGGCAGGGCTGCCGACAGCCAACGTTCCGTCCGGGATCTCACGCCCCTCCGGGACCAGCGCGTTTGCGCCAATCAGGCACTGCCGTCCGATTTTGGCACCATTCAGGATCGTCGCCCCCATGCCGACCAGCGACCCTGCTCCGATCGTGCAGCCGTGCAGGATCGCCAGATGGCCGATGGTGCAGTCTGGTCCGACGACCAGCGGAAAGCCGATGTCGGTATGGAGCATGCAGTTGTCCTGAACATTCGAGCGTTCGCCGATCTCGATCCACTCGTTGTCGCCGCGCAGGACGGCGCCGAACCAGACGTTGGCGTGGTCGAGCAGCCGGACCTTGCCAAGCACGGTCGCCGATGGGGCGATCCAGAAATTGCCCTCGGCGGGAAGCTCGGGCGAGACGCCGTCGAGCGCGTAAACAGTCATGGATTTCCTCCAGGCGCCGGAACCTTCGATCAGGGTTCTAGGGTGAGGACACCCGCCGGCTCAAGCTCTTATGCAAGCTTCTCGAGGAGATTTACGAGAAATGCCCCGGAGAAGAAGCACCAGAGACTGGCGATGACCGCACTGGCGGCAAGGAAGGGCAGAGGCCGATGCTCAATCAGGCGTCCCCGGACGGCGTTGCGCATGAGGACGAGCGGGCCGCCAAACATCACCACGAGCACCTGTCCGAACGCACCCAGTGGCGTGCGCGGCCGGGCCTGGAAGCTGGGCTGCTCGTTGGTGAGGACGCGATAGGCGCTTATCGCGATGCCGCCGGCTGCCAGCCCCACCAGCACAGTGTAGACGTAGATCGCGACGCTCTGGCTCATCTTGACCTCCCGATCCATCTCGTCTCGTACTGGCACGGGGAATCGTGCCCTGCCGGCAGCGCCGCAAGATGCATGCCGGCCGCCCGGGTGGCAGCGCAACCGGCGCGGACGCATGACACTGTAGGATGGAAACCTTTCGTTAACCAAGGTCGCGTTCCCTTCCGGAATGTCCGAGTTAGCCGCCTTCGTCGGGAATCACCGAGGTCCTCGATGCGAAGAGGGACCTGAAGGCCGCGTGCCCCGGTTCGACGTGGTGGCGCTGGCGCTCGGGCTTTTGACTGCTGCGGTGCTGCTTCGCCTCGCCGTGGCCACCTACGGACAGGTCTGGGGTCCTCCCCCTCCCCCGCCCCCGCATCAGGTTGCGGTGGACCTCGGCCCGGTCACGCTGACGGTTCCGTCCAATACCATCAGGTCACTCGCTCAGACGGGGATGCCGGCTTCGTCGCTCGAATTGTTGGTGCACTGGCCAACGTTGGAAGGATACAGCGACGCGCGTGCCGATGCATTCCACAGCACCGACGACCGCTCGCCGCTGCTCTTCATATCGATCCGCCCGGCGGAGGGCCGATTCGGTCCGAACGAGCGATACGACCACGTCTACCGGCGGATTCTGGTGGATTTTCCGCGTATCGGGCCAGGTGGACTCATCGCCCAGTCATTCCGGGCCGGGTTCGGCTACGACGGAGAGACCTTGTACGTCTCGCCGATGTCGGGGCAGCCCTTTGTCGCGCGATGCGCGGCCGAGGAGACGTCTGCGGCCACCTGCCTCGTCGAATACCGGTCCGCGCACGGTCTGGATGTCGCGTACCGGTTCCGCAGAGCGCTGCTCTCCCGCTGGAAGTCCATCGACCGCTCGCTCCGCACGCTCGTCGACGGATTCGTCGACGCGAGCACAGGCTTGTAAGCGGCGGCGCCGGGACGGAAGCGGAGCTTCAAGCCAGGTCGAATTCGAGTATTGCCATCTGGAACTGGTAGGACAGGTCCTCGTCCTCGTCATCGCGGAAGAGAATGCCAATGAACTCGTCGCCGACGTAGACCTCCGCCGAATCGTCCTTCTTCGGCCGCGCCTTCACCTTGATCGTGGGCGACTTGAACGTCTTCTGCAGATGCGCCTCGAGCTTCGCGATTTCTCGTTGTTCCAAGACGGGGCCTTTCGGTTGGGAGAAGCTTACCCGGTCCGTTTGGATTCGCCCTTGCGGACCGGAAGCGGGGTTCTACCCCGTCGCGTGGCGTCCGTCGATCATCAGATCCATCGAAAGTGCGGGTTCCGAGCATCCGGCTTGCCCGCCAACCTTGGCCGGCACCCCAGCGACCGTCGAATTGGGCGGCACGTCCTTGAGGACGACAGAACCCGCGGCGACCCGTGAGCAGGCGCCGACCTCGATGTTGCCGAGGATCTTGGCCCCGGCGCCGATCAGCACGCCGCGGCGGACCTTCGGGTGGCGGTCTCCCGTTTCCTTGCCTGTACCGCCCAGCGTCACGCCGTGCAGGATCGACACCTCGTCCTCGATGACCGCCGTCTGCCCGACCACGATCGCGTGGCCGTGGTCGATGAAAATGCCGCGCCCGATCCGGGCCGCGGGATTGATGTCCACGCTGAATTCAGCCGAGACCCGGCTCTGGAGGTAGAGCGCGAAGTCGCGGCGCCCGGTTGTCCACAGCCAGTGACTGAGGCGGTGCGCCTCGAGCGCGTGGAAGCCTTTGAAGTAGAGGAGAGGCTCGATGTAACGGCTGCATGCCGGATCGCGCTCATAGAATGCCACGATATCGGCGCGGAATGCCTCACCGATCTCCGGCTGTTCGGTCACCGCCTCCCGGAACGCGTGCAGGATCGACTGGCTCCCGAGCGCTTCGTGGGCGAGACGCGAGGCGACGCGACTGGCCACGGCTTCCTCGAGCGCATCGTGATTCAGTACCGATTCCAGGACGAATCCGGCGAGCGCCGGCTCGGTCGCGACGATTTCGTCGGCCTCTTCTCGGATGCGGGCCCAGACCGGATCGCATGTGGCGATGCGCCCGAAACGGTCGACCCGCTGCGATTCGATGACCATGGCTTCCTCCATCGCCCTCACCGCTCTTGAGGCGGAACGCTATCATATCTTGGTCGGGATTAAGGAATGGAAAGAGCCTGCGGAGAAATCGTCCTCACTCCGCTGCTCAGGCAGCCTCGAGACCGCAGAGGAAGTCGACGAGGGCCGTTGCGAACATGTCGTTTCGGTCGCCCGCCACCATATGCCCGGCCCCGCTTACGTCGACATAGGCGGCATGCGGCACCAGGTCGAGGAAATCCCTCGCGTGCTCCTCGGCGACGAGTTCGCTCATCTGGCCCCGCACCAGCATCGTCGGGACCGTCACCCTGCGGGCCGCCTCTACGCAGCGTGA
Source organism: Pseudomonadota bacterium (assembly GCA_023435545.1). Taxonomy (GTDB): domain Bacteria; phylum Pseudomonadota; class Alphaproteobacteria; order Rhizobiales; family Tepidamorphaceae; genus Tepidamorphus. The sequence goes on from JAEYRQ010000220.1 coordinate 23,250, forward strand.
CTCCAATGTCTCCCCGTCCGTCGAGATCGGCCGGGGTCCTTCGATGAAGCGGGAATCCCAATGCCAGCGAAAGCGTCCGTCGGCGCCGCGCCGGAGATTCTTGCGCAGGCCGTCGAGCGAACGTGGGCGCGGACGGTGCGGGAGATAGTCTGCAATGACCTCGGCGGCCTCCTCCAGGCTCGCGAAGCCGTCATGCATACGCTCGCCCATGAAGCCGAGGATGGCGGCAACGCCGTTCGGGTCGGTGCGCGGCGTGACGTCGACGAGAACCAGCCCCGAGACGGACGCCGGCGAGACCTCCCCCGCGACGAGCAGCGATGCCATGCCGCCGAGCGAAGCGCCCACCGCGACCGGCCTCTGGCCGAGCCTGTCGCCGATCTGATCAAACACCAGGGCAGCATCAGCAGTGTAGTCCGTGAAGGCATAGTTGCCGGGCGCACTGCGGTCGCTGTCGCCGTGGCCGCGCTGATCGATGGTGATGGCGCGCCAGCCTGAGCCGACCAGCCGCCGGGCGGTGCCGTCCCAGGCATGACGGGTCTGTCCGCCACCGTGCAGCAGCGCCGCGACCGGGCCGCTGCCCTCGCCCCAGATCGTCGCGACGATCCGGTTGCCTTCAATGCCACGGAACTCCGCCTGTCGAAGCGGTAGAG
>JAEYRQ010000243.1 GCA_023435545.1 Pseudomonadota bacterium
TTGTACGCCATCGCGGCGAGCGTCGGCGTCTTGGCGATCATGCGGATGGAGGCGATCAACCGCTGCTCGGGATCGGTGATGTCGGTCGAGTCGTGGTAGAAGGCCGACAGGGCGCCCACGACGCCGCACATCACCGCCATCGGGTGGGCGTCCCGGCGGAAGCCGCTGTAGAAGCGCGACATCTGCTCGTGGACCATGGTGTGGCGCGTGACCTGACGGTCGAACTCCGCCTTCTGCGCCGAGGTCGGCAGTTCGCCGAACAGCAGCAGGTAGCAGGTCTCCAGGAAGTCGCCGTGCTCGGCCAGCTGCTCTATCGGATAGCCACGGTAGAGCAGAATCCCCTCATCGCCGTCGATATAGGTGATCTTCGATTCGCAACTCGCCGTAGAGGTGAACCCTGGATCGTAGGTGAAGGCGTGGCTCTTGCCGTAGAGCTGCGAGATGTCGACCACCTGAGGCCCGACCGTGCCGGGATAGACCGGGAACTCGTAGGTCTTGTCGCCGAACGAGAGAGTGGCGGTTTCGTTGCTCATGGGCGGGCTTCTCCTGTCCTGTTGCGGGACATCCACAACCCTTTGTCGACGCCGCCGGAAAGGTGGGCCGGCGCGCAAAGTGGCTGCCGTGCGGTAGGAAATCTGACTTCTTCGGTATCCGATTTACCGCGCTGCGGCAAGCGGCGGCCCGGCAGGGCGGGCATGCAGACCGAGGACTAGCGAGCCTGATCGCGGATGCGCTCCAGGCTCTCGTCGCGGCCGAGCACCACCAGGACGTCGAAGATGCCGGGGGAGGTGGCTCGTCCAGTCAGAGCCGCCCTCAGCGGCTGGGCAACGGCGCCGAGCTTGCGGCCTGAGCGGTCCGCGAAGTCGCGCACCACCGCCTCCAGCGACGCGGGGTCCCACGCTGCTGCCTCCAGTTCGCCCAGCAGTTCGCTGAGAACGGCGCGTCCCGCCTCGCCCAGCAGTCCGGCGGCCTTCTCGTCCAGGTCGAGCGGCCGGTCCTTGACCAGGAAGCCGGCCGCTTCGACAAGTTCCACCAGCGTCTTCGCCCGCTCCTTGAGACCGCCCATCAACGCACGAACGCGCCCGGTCTTGGTCTCGTCCAGCTGCGCCGCAAACGCCTCGCCAACCGGCAGGTGAGGAAGCACGGCCATCAGGCAGTCGAACAGCTCCTGGTCGGGCATCTGGCGCATGTAGATGCCGTTCAGGTTCTCCAGCTTGGCGAAGTCGAACCTGGCGGGCGCCCGCCCGATGGCGTCCAGGTCGAACCACTGCAGCATCTGCTCGTTGGACATCACCTCGTCGTCGCCATGGCTCCAGCCGAGCCGCACCAGATAGTTGCGCATGGCATCCGGCAGGTAGCCCATCGCCCGGTAGGCATCCACGCCGAGCGCCCCGTGGCGCTTCGACAGCTTGGCGCCGTCCGGCCCGTGGATCAGCGGGATGTGCGCCATCACCGGCACCGACCAGCCCAGCGCCTGATAGATCTGCGTCTGCCGCGCCGCGTTGGTGAGATGATCGTCGCCGCGGATGATGTGCGTGACGCCCATGTCGTGATCGTCCACCACGACGGCCAGCATATAGGTCGGTGTCCCATCCGAGCGCAGCAGGATCAGGTCGTCCAGGTCCTTGTTCTGCCAGACCACCCGGCCCTGGACTCTGTCCTCGACCACGGTCTCGCCTTCTGTCGGTGCTTTCAGCCGGATTGCCGGCTTCAAACCTGCCGGCGCCTCGGCGGGATCGCGGTCGCGCCAACGCCCGTCATATCTGGGCGGCCGGCCCTCGGCACGGGCCTGCTCGCGCATCTGCGCCAGTTCCTCGGGCGTCGCATAGCAGCGATAAGCCCGGCCCTTCGACAGGAGTTCGTCGACCACTTCGCGATGGCGGTCGGCGCGGGCAAACTGCGAGATCGCCTCGCCGTCCCAGTCGAGCCCGAGCCATCTCAGCCCATCGAGGATCGCCGCAATTGCCGCCTCGGTCGAGCGCTCGCGGTCGGTGTCCTCGATCCTGAGCAGCATCCTGCCGCCGCGGCCCCGGGCATAGAGCCAGTTGAAGAGGGCGGTGCGTGCACCGCCGATGTGCAGGAATCCGGTCGGGGATGGCGCGAAGCGTGTGACGATTGGCGTATCGGCGGACATGGCGGGCTGGCAGCGCCTCCGTTCAGGGCGTTAGGTTGGTTCGGGCGCTGTCTACCATGTCCGCGGGCCAGGATTGAAGGCCGGACGGCGGGGGAGGGGGATGACGCATGGCGGCAACCGGATCGGAAGGACCCGGGCGGCGGTAGCCGCCGGGTCACGAACAGGTTTGCGCCTGCCGGCACTCCCGGAGATCGCTTGGAATCCGGACTGGCTCAGCCAGCGGCTCGACGCGGAACAGGAACGCCTGTTCCTGTGGCTTCCGGTGTTGTTTGCGCTGGGGATTGCCGCCTATTTCGGACTCCCGCGCGAGCCTTCGCTCGTTGCTGTCTGGGTGCTTGCGGCATTGACCGCCCTCGCTTGGTGGCGCTTCACGCGGCGCGGAGGGCTCGCGGTCGGGTGGGCCGCCGCCGTCGCGGTTTCGCTCGGGCTCGCCGGTGCAACCACCCGCACCGCGATCGTCGCCGCGCCCGTGGTGCCTGCCGGGGAGTGGTTTGCCAATGTCGAGGCCATGGTGGAGGCCGTCGATCTGCGTGAGGACGGCAGCAGCCGCCTCACCATCGCGCCCCGCGCGATCTCGATTCGCGGATCCGACTTCGCCAGCCCGCGCCGTCTGTCGCTATGGATGCGGTTCAAGGACGTCACCCTGCAACCGGGCGAGCGGGTCGCCTTCTCGGCGATCCTGCTGCCGCCGCCGGACGCGGCGGTTCCGGATGGCTTCGATTATGCGCGTCAGGCCTATTTCGAGGGCATTGGCGGCGTAGGATATCTGGTGAGCCGCCCGAAGCCCCTCGCCAAAGCCGACGCGGACGGGCTTGGCGTCCGACTGGCGATCGCGATCGCGACGCTGCGCGACGACATGGCTGGCCGTATCATGTCCGTATTGCCGGGCAGGGCGGGAGCAATCGCGGCGGCGCTGGTCACCGGCAAGCGCGGCGCCATTCCGGAGGACGACCAGGAGGCCCTGAGGGCGTCCGGCCTAGCCCATATCCTGGCGATTTCCGGCCTGCACATGATGCTCGTGGTGGGCACGCTGTTCTGGATGGTACGGGCGCTGCTGGCGGCTTCGCCCTCACTCGCCCTGCACCGTCCGATCAAGAAATGGGCGGCCACCACGGCGCTGATCGGCGGCACCGCTTATCTGGTGATTTCGGGGGCCTCCATTGCCACACAGCGTGCCTATGTGATGGCGGCAGTGATGCTCCTGGCAATCCTCATCGACCGGCCGGCGATCACACTGCGCAACGTGGCGCTCGCCGCGATGATCGTCCTGGCCATGACGCCTGAGGCCCTGACCGGGGCGAGCTTCCAGATGTCCTTCGCTGCGACCGTCGCTCTGGTCGCGGCGTACGAGGCGTTTCGCGACGCGAGGCAGTCGACGAGCGACCCGCTGCACCCTGCGCTGCGATACCTGTGGCGCGCGGCGATCGGTCTGGCGCTGACCTCGCTGATCGCCGGTCTTGCCACCGCACCCTATGGCGCCTTCCACTTCAACCGGGTCGCGGTCTACGGGCTGGCCGCCAATCTCGCCGCGATGCCGCTTGTCAGCCTGCTGGTGATGCCGGCGGGACTCGCCGCCTGCGTGCTGATGCCGTTCGGCCTCGAAGCCTTGCCGCTCGCGCTGATGGGCTTTGGAATCGAGATGGTGCTCCGCATCGCCTACGACGTGGCGTCCTGGCCGGGCGCGGTTCGAATGGCGCCGCAAATGCCGCTTGTGGCTCTCGGCCTGATGACCTGCGGAGGCCTGTGGATCGCACTCTGGCGCACCGGCTGGCGATTCTGGGGCATACCGGCAGTCGCGCTCGGCAGCGCGCTTGCGCTGCACCCGGCCACACCTGACATCTACATCAACCGCAGCGGCACGCTCGTCGCGCTGCGCGCTCCCGACGGAGGCCTCGTCTTCCTGCCTCGGCGGCGCGCTGGCTACGAGGTCGAGACCTGGATGCGGCATGCAGGCATCGACCCCAGGCAAGGGCCTGCGGCAGCGGCCTCGCCATTGACCGATCCCGCCGCGGCCGGCACGGTCTCCTGCGACGGCCTCGGCTGCATCGCAACCGCCTCAGGTCTCACCGTGGCCCTCGTCCGCGAGCCTGCCGCGTTTGCCGAGGATTGCCTCCGCGCCGATATCGTTGTCAGCGCCGCGAACCCTCCAGGCTCATGCGCGGCAACCGCACTGGTGATCGGACCGGCCGAACTCGCCGCGGGCGGCGCATCGGTCGTCCATCGCACACAAACGCGGCTCCTCGTCGACACCGCTGCCGACAGGGCGGGACTGCGTCCATGGACCAGGCGCAGCCCGCAATCTTCCACGGCGGCGCTGCCCGTCGCGACGAAGGCGAGGCCGTCGGTCAGTACTGGCGAATGAGTCCCACCAGTCGGCCCTGGATGCGCACCCGGTCGGGGCCGAAGATCCGCGTCTCGTAGGCCGGATTGGCGGCCTCGAGCGCGATCGAGGCCCCCTTGCGGCGCAGGCGCTTCAGCGTCGCCTCGTCGTCGTCGATCAGCGCTACGACAATATCACCGGTATCGGCGGCATCCGTGCGCCGGATGATGACGGTGTCGCCATCGAGTATCCCGGCCTCGATCATCGAATCGCCGCGAACCTCGAGCGCGAAGTGCTCGCCGCGCGTCACCAGTTCCGGCGGCACCTGGATCGAATGGCTCTGGTTCTGGATGGCGGAGATCGGCGTGCCGGCGGCGATCCGACCCATGACCGGCACCTGGATCGAGCCCGCCCGGTCGTCCGGGCCGGCTTGTGCCTGCGACTGCGCCGGTGCCTGTGCCTTGCCCAGGCTGCCCTCGATGACGCTCGGCGCGAAACCGCGCGCCCGGGCACCGGCCAGACCGGGTGAAACCGATTCCGGCAACCTGACTATCTCGAGCGCCCGCGCCCGGTGCGGCAGCCGTCGGATGAAACCCCGCTCCTCGAGTGCCGTGATCAGTCGATGGATGCCCGACTTCGACTTCAGATCGAGGGCCTCCTTCATCTCGTCGAAGGAAGGAGGTACGCCCGCCTCCTTCAGTCTCTCATGGATGAACATGAGGAGCTCGTATTGCTTCCGCGTGAGCATCCTGGCCCTCCGTTGCCGCGTTGCGGTGCCAGTTAAGGTACAAATCGGGAACAACCTTACATGTTCCCCTTGTGTTCGGCAACTACAATCGCGGTGCGGCGGCAAATGCCTCATCGTCGCATCAGGGCGGGGATCGCAAGGATCAGCATCACAGCCGCAATGATCATCATACCCATCCCCTCGCGCGCGCCCTCGTCGTCCCACCAGACGCCGATGTTCCAGAAGTCGTCGCTCTGCGGCCAGTAGTGATAGACGCCAAGCAGCGCCAGGACAGTGACCGCCAGCACGACTGCTCTCAGGGGGCCAAACTGCACGGCCCGGGGCCGCCAGGCCGCGATTCCGGCGAGGACGCCGGGAACTCCATAAATCGGCACCCAGACCTCCGGATCGGGATCGTTATATTGCGCCGCGGCAAACAGCAGCAGAACGAGGCACAGCGCGCCATAGACCAACCGCATGATCTTCCTCCCCGGGGACAAGGTGTCGGTATTCCGGCAACCATTGAGCGTTGTCGGGAATGAGACTACCGTGTCCGTGTGCTGGCAGAGAACCTTCTCGTCGAAAGAAGGTGTGTTGAGGGAGCAGCGCTCAGATGGGCCGAGTTCGTGGGCGCGTATCGCCGGCGACGGAGACCTACCGTCAGGAATTCACGGTTTCGTACAGCTACCCGGTCGTCTTCACGCGCCGGCTCTTCGACCCCTCCAATCCGGCCCTCGTTGATACGCTGGCGCGGCTCGAACTGTCCAAGCGCCACCGCTGCTTTGTGGTGTTCGACGACGGCCTGCTGGAGACCATGTCGGACCTGCCGGCAGCTATCGAGGGCTATGCCGCCGCCCATTCGACCCGCATCGATCTGGTCGCGCCGCCATACCCCGTGCCGGGCGGCGAGCGCATCAAGGTGGACCTCCACTTCGTCGAGCGCATTCAGCAGCGTCTCTACGAGCACCACATTGACCGGCATTCCTATGTGATCGCCATCGGCGGGGGAGCCGTGCTGGATGCGGTCGGTTTGGTGTCAACGACGACGCATCGCGGCGTCCGCCATGTCCGCGTCCCCACCACCGTGCTCGCCCAGAACGATTCCGGCGTCGGGGTGAAGAACGGGGTGAACCTCAACGGCGTGAAGAACTTCGTCGGGACGTTCGCACCGCCTTTCGCCGTCCTCAACGATCTCGACTTCGGCCTCGCCCTGCCTGAGCGCGACAAGATCGCCGGCATGGCCGAGGCGGTGAAGGTCGCGCTGATCCGCGACAAGGGCTTCTTCGATTGGCTGGAGTTGAACGTCGATGACCTGACGCTCTACCGGCCGGAGGCGATGGCACACATGATCCGCCGCTGCGCGGAACTGCACATGATCCAGATCGCCAAGGGCGGTGATCCCTTCGAGACCGGCAGCGTGCGCCCGCTCGACTTCGGGCACTGGTCGGCGCATCGGCTGGAGGCACTGACGCGCTATCATCTGCGCCACGGTGAGGCGGTTGCGATCGGCATCGCGCTCGACGCGCGCTATTCGGTGCTGGCGGGACTGCTGCCGGAGGGCGACGACATCCGCATCGCCTGCCTGCTGGAGGCGCTGGGCTTCCGGCTCTGGCACTCCGCCCTCGACACCCGCGACAGCGACGGCGAACGCGCGGTGCTGCGGGGCCTGCGCGAATTCCAGGAGCACCTCGGCGGCGAATTGACCATCACCTTGCTCTCGGCGCTCGGTCAGGGCATCGAGGTCCACGAGATGGATGCCGTCATGATCGAGCGGTCCATCGGGTGGCTGCGCGAGCGGGCAGGGGCCTGATGCGGCTGGGAACGGCCGGCGAGGCGGGACCGGATCTTGGCCTTCTCACCTACTGCACCAACATCCATCCCGGCGAATCCTGGGCGGCGATGTCGGACGCTCTCGTCCGCCATGTGCCTGGTATCAAGACGGCGGTGTCGCCCGACGCGCCGTTCGGGCTGGGTCTGAGGATCGCAGCCGATGCCGCCACGACACTTGCCGATCCGTCCGCCCGCGCCGAACTCGCCGATATCCTCGATGGCACCGGCACCTACCTCTTCACCATCAACG
>JAEYRQ010000290.1 GCA_023435545.1 Pseudomonadota bacterium
GTACCACCCCGCCGAGCCAGGCCGCCGCCTGCCCAGCGAGGTTGCCTGCCGAGAGACCGCTTCCGGTTCCGCCCGTGGTGTTGCCGAACAGTTCCCTCAACCAGTTCAATTGGGCGCTCTGGCTCCAGTTCGCGAACAGCGTCTGCAGCTTCTCGACGTAGCCGGGGAGATCTTGGGCAAACAGCCCGATCTGGTGACCGAGCAGCGGCGCCAGCGCCACGAGGGAGACGATGAACACCAGCACGAACAGGATCAGTATCAGCAGTGTCGCCACCAACCGCGCCATTCCGAGGCGCTCCAGCCTGTCGGCCAGCGGGTCGAGTGCATAGGCGAGCGCCATGCCCGCCACGAAGGGCAGCAGGATCGGGCGCAGCACTACCAGCGCCAGGATGAAGACGGCAAGCGTCCCCACCCAGAAGATCATCTGTCGCTGCAGGCTCATCGCTCCCCGCCCCCGTGGTGGATGCTTTCGGCCGGCCCGCCGGCCATGTGCCTTACCCAGTTCACCAGATAGGCTGCGGCCGACACAACGGTCAGGAATCCGACCAGCGCCACCAGCGCGTTCCGGATATGCTCCAGATCAAGCTGGAAGCCAAGATCGGCCAGGACCACGGCAGCGAGCAGGATCTGTCCCGTCGTGTTGGCCTTGCTCACCATCAGCGGTGCCATCGCCACCGGCTTCTCCAGCATCCAGGACAGCAGCACGCCGCAGACGATGAACAGGTCGCGGCTGACGACCAGGAATACCAGCCAGATCGGCAGCTCGCCGAGGATGCCCAGCGCCACGAAGATGCTGACAAGCAGCGCCTTGTCGGCAAGTGGATCCAGATAGGTCCCCAGATCGGTCACCCAGCCGTAGCGCTTGGCTAGAAACCCATCAACCGCGTCGGACAGTCCCGCAGCCGCGAACAACCAGAACGCGATGAACATCTCGCCGGTGACGATCAGGTAGACAACGGCAGGCACCAGCAGCAGTCGGAAGATCGTGATCAGGTTGGGGATGTTCAACGACGTACCGCTATTCCGGCCGCCGCCACGTGTCGGCGGAGCCCGCTCCTCAGCTCAATAAGACTGCAACAGCCACATATTGCCCGCCTGGAACAGATCCAGCCCATCCGGGGCGAGCCGGCGCGGCAAGTCTTCCGGCCGTCCCGAGAACCACATTACCACGTTGGCGGCGGAAGCCTCCACGCCTTCGACGACGAGACCGGTGACCGCCTTTGACCGTTCCAGCCGGCGCTGGATGTCGGCCCACTGCTCCGGGCCGGCGAACAGCACGCGAACCGGCATGCTGATGCCGATCCCTACCACACCGCCGGACCTTTGCCCGATGGCCGCCTTCCAGCGGCCGGACAGGGCGCCTGCGACCCTGGCGGCGGCGGTGGTGAAACCGCCTTCCGGGATCTCGAGTGTCAGGTCGATGTCGCCGGCCCCGTCCTCGCCCTTGAGGCCGAGCAGCAGCGCCGGCGTCGCGGACGCCGTGTCCAGGCGCGCCACCACGACGCTTTGGGCGCGATAGCGAATCCTCAGCTCCTGCAGCGCGATGCGGTCGCCGGCCATGATTCGACTGAGATCGGCCTGTCTGTCCTGGCGGGAATTGCGGGGGAACACGACGGGCGTGAGCCCTTCCTCCATGCCGGCCGCCTTCAGCGCCGCGGCCCAGCGGTCCGCCGCATCCCACATGCGGATTTCCCCGTCTTCCACCAGCACAGGCACCAGCAGGACCACAGGCGCCGGAACATCCGCCACCCCCAGCCCCCTGCGCGCGAGATAGCCCCGCACCAGCATCGGCGAAAAGGCAAGGTTCACCTCCGCCGCATATCCCGTGCGACCGACAGTCTCGGCCGCGATCTCTATCGCAGAGGTCAGCGCGTCCGCCGCACCGGCATCGAGGTCCGCCGCGCGATCGGCTCCGGCCCCAACCGCGACGCGGCGTATCACCCTCGCGGCCCCCGTCCGGACGGCCTCCGCCATCGCTTCCGCCTTCGCCGTGACGGCATCGGGCGCGACGGCGCTCACATGCAGCCCGCGCACCGTGTACGGATCGAACTCGGCCGCCGCGAGGGGCGCCGCGAGCAAGACCGCGAGCCCCAGAGCGATGCTGCGGGAGGTTGCCGCCAGTGACGAATCGGGACGATGCATGGCGACCCGAATGGTGGACGGGCCAACGCAAGGCGCAAGCCCACCAATTCCTTGACTTTTGTGCCGCGCCGCGTAGTTTCCCGCGCGAGACACGGCGCCGGGCCCGGAGCGGCCGGGCGAGACAACAAGGATTACCGACATGGCCAAGCCGACCACGGTCAAGATCAGGCTCGTGAGCACCGCTGACACGGGCTATTTCTACGTGACCAAGAAGAACACGCGGACGATGACCGAGAAGATGACGGTTCGGAAGTACGATCCCGTCGCCCGCAAGCACGTCGAGTTCAAGGAATCGAAGATCAAGTAGCCGTCGCTTTCCCTGTCGAGATTGTCGGAGGCACCGTCCATGGCGGTGCCTCTTTTGCTATGATCGCCGCAAACGACAGTCCAATCAGGAGCGCCCCATGAATGCCCCCGTGGTCCCCGAAGCTCTGAAAACCATCCGGATCCCGGACACCGCGATCATCGGCGGGAAATCAGTCCCCGCGGCCTCCGGCAAGACATTCGACTGCGTCTCTCCGATCGACGGCACCGTGCTCGCGAAGGTCGCTGCCTGCGACGCGGAGGATGTCGACCGGGCGGTAAAGGCCGCCCGCGACGTCTTCGAGGCCGGCACCTGGTCGATGGCGCCGCCGCGCCAGCGCAAGCAGGCGATGATGAAGTTCGTCAGCCTGCTGCAGGACCACGCCGGGGAACTGGCGATGCTGGAGACGCTCGACGTCGGCAAGCCGATCTCGGATTCGCGGTCGGTGGACGTGCCAGCCTCGATCGGCTGCATCCAGTGGTATGCCGAGGCCGTGGACAAGGTTTACGACGAACTCGCCCCCACCGGCCCGGGCGCGGTCGCGATGATCACCCGCGAACCGCTGGGCGTGGTGGCGCTGGTGGTTCCCTGGAACTACCCGCTGCTCATGGCCGCCTGGAAGCTTGGGCCGGCGCTCGCCGCAGGCAACAGCGTCATCCTGAAGCCCGCCGAGCAGTCGCCGCTGACCGCCATCCGGATTGGGGAACTCGCGCGGGAGGCGGGACTGCCGGACGGTGTCCTCCAGGTCCTGCCCGGCTTCGGCGAGACTGCCGGCCAGGCGCTGGGGCGCCACATGGACGTGGACATGGTGGCGTTCACCGGCTCGACCGAGGTCGGCAAGTACTTCCTGAAGTATGCCGGCGAGTCGAACATGAAGCATGTCAGCCTCGAGTGCGGGGGCAAGAAGCCGAATGTGGTGTTCGCCGACGCCATCGATCTCGACGAGGTGGCGCGGCAAACGGCAATGGGCGTGTTCTACAACTGCGGCCAGACCTGCACGGCGGCGACCCGCCTGATCGTCCAGGAGTCGATCCACGACGCGGTGATGGAGAAGATCCGGGCACTCGGCGCGGAATGGCGGCCGGGTAACCCGCTGGACGCGAACACCCGGATGGGCCCGATGGTCGACCAGACCCAACTCGACCGCGTGCTCGGCTACATCGACATCGGTCGGAAGGAAGGCGCGGAGGTCGCCTATGGCGGCTCACGCGTCATGCAGGAGACCGGCGGCGTCTATGTCGAACCGACCGTGTTCGACCGCGTCGACAACGCGATGCGCATCGCCCAGGAGGAGATCTTCGGCCCGGTGCTCTCGACGATCACCTTCCGCGACGAGGAGGTGGCGCTGCGGATCGCCAATGATTCGATGTACGGGCTCGCCGCGGCGGTGTGGACCCGCGACATCAACAAGGC
>JAEYRQ010000386.1 GCA_023435545.1 Pseudomonadota bacterium
CCAAGGCGACCCGCTACTTCCTCGGCGCCAAGGACGGCAAGGTGCCCTACATCATCGGGGTGGCGGGCTCGGTGGCGGTCGGCAAGTCGACCACCGCGCGCGTGCTGCAGGCGCTGCTGACCCGCTGGCCGAACACGCCGAAGGTCGATGTCGTGACCACCGACGGGTTCCTGTTGCCCAACGCGGTTCTCCAGCGCGAGAACCTGATGGAGCGCAAGGGTTTCCCGGAAAGCTACGACATCCCGACGCTGCTCAACTTCCTGTCGCGCATCAAGTCCGGCGAGCGCAATGTCGCCGCCCCGCTCTACTCGCACTTCATCTACGACGTGCTGCCGCCCGACCAGCAGGTGGTCGTCGACCGACCCGACATCCTGATCGTCGAGGGTCTCAACGTACTGCAGACCGGCCGCCCGCCGAAGGATGGCAAGGCGGTGCCGTTCGTCTCGGACTATTTCGACTTCTCGATCTATGTCGACGCGGAGACCGACGAGCTCGAGACCTGGTACGTCGACCGCTTCATGACGTTGCGGCGCACCGCCTTCCGCGATCCCGGCTCGTTCTTCCACCGCTACTCGACGCTGACCGACGAGGAGGCGGTGGAGACGGCGCTGTCGATCTGGCGGCGGATCAACCTGGTGAACCTGGAGGAGAACATCCTCCCCACCCGCCAGCGCGCCGACCTGATTCTCACCAAGGGCGACCTGCACCGCATCGACGAGGTCTGGCTCAGGCGGCTGTAGGGGGCGGAGATCAGGCCATCGGCCGCTTATCCGGGGCCCAGCACCGGTCACGCTTCGCCAGTGTTCGGTGCAGTGTCGCCGGATACGACGGCTCCTGCTCGACGCTGAATGACGTCCCGTTCTCGGCCGTAGACGCTCCTACACCCTCAACCCATTCTGCTCCGCAAGCTCCTTCAGCTCCACCTGCGGACGGGCGCCGATGTGGGAGATCACTTCCGCCGCCGCCAGCGCGCCGAGCCGGGCGCAGTCGGCGGGATCGAGGCCCCGAGCGTGACCGGTGAGGAACCCGGCGGCGAAGAGATCGCCGGCACCGGTCAGATCGACGATGGTCTCGACCGGGGCGGCGGGAACCTCGACCGTCGCGCCCGACTTCAGCACCGACGCGCCCTTCTCGCTGCGCGTGACCACCGCGAACCGGCAGTCCTTCGCCAGCGCCGCCGCTGCCGTGCCGAAATCGGCCGTCTCGTAGAGCGCCTTCAGCTCGGATTCGTTGCCGAACAGGATCGTCACCTTGCCCGACCGGATCAGATCGAGGAATTCGTTGCGGTAGCGGTCGACGCAGAAGGCGTCCGACAGGCTGAGCGCCACCTCGCGGCCGTTGGCCAGTGCAATCTCCGAGGCGCGCACGAAGGCCTCTTTCGCCTGCGGCGGATCCCACAAATAGCCCTCCAGATAGAGGATGCTGGATGACGCGACCGCGTCCTCGTCGACGTCGGCGGGGGTGAGCTGCTGGCTCGCCCCGAGGAAGGTGTTCATGGTCCGCTCGCCGTCCGGCGTCACCAGGATCAGGCATCGGGCGGTCGCGGGGCCGCTCTCCAGCACCGGCGTGGCATAGGCGACGCCGGCGGCGCGGATGTCGTGGCCGAACACGGTGCCGAGCCCGTCGGCGGCGACCTTGCCGATGAAGGCGCCGCGCGCACCGAGCGAGGCGACGCCGGCGATGGTGTTGGCCGCGGAGCCGCCCGAGACCTCGGTGCCCGGCCCCATCGCGCCGTAGAGCCGCTCGGCTTCCGCCTCGTCGATCAGCCGCATCGAGCCCTTGGCGAGGCCTTCACGGACGAGGAAATCGTCCTGGGCGCGGGCGATCACATCGACGATGGCGTTGCCGATGCCGACGACGTCGTAACGGGGTTCGGGCATGTAGTTTGGTGTCCTCGTGGCGGGTCGGCCCGCACTATACGGACGCCACCCGCGGCGACAACCCCGTGGCCGGACTGAGGACTAGCAGTCGAGCGTCACCTGCCGCTCCCAGTCGGTGAGGTGGCGACAGTAGGCGTTCCAGTCCTGGTGGCGCAGTTTCGCATAGGACCCGGCGAAGGCCTCGCCGAGACCGCTCTTCAGCACCGCGGACTTCTCGAAGGCGCGCACCGCGTCGAGCAGGTTGAGCGGTAGCTTTCTCGCACCTTTCGCCTTGTGGCTCTCGGTGTACATGTTGATGTCGAGCCGCTTGCCGGGATCGCGCCCGTTCTCGATGCCGTCGAGGCCCGCGGCGAGCAGCCCCGCCTGCATCAGGTAGGGATTGGCCGCGCCGTCTGCGAGCCGGAACTCGAAGCGTCCCGCATCCGGGATGCGGATCATGTGGGTGCGGTTGTTGCCCGAATAGGTCACCGTGTTCGGCGACCAGGTCGCCCCCGACAGCGTCACCGGCGCGTTGATCCGCTTGTAGGAGTTCACCGTCGGGTTGGTGATCGCGCACAGGCCTTCCGCCGAATGCATCACCCCGCCGATGAAGTTGTAGGCGAGCTTCGACAGGCCGAGCTCGCCCTTCGGATCGGAGAAGGCGTTCTTGCCGGTCTTGGTCGACCACAGCGAGACATGGGCATGGCAGCCGGAGCCGGTGAGATTCGAGAACGGCTTCGGCATGAAGGTCGCGCGCAGGCCGTGCTTCTCGGCGATCGACTTCACCATGAACTTGAAGAAGGCGTGCCGGTCGGCGGTCAGCAGCGCGTCGTCGTACTCCCAGTTCATCTCGAACTGGCCGTTGCCGTCCTCGTGATCGTTCTGATATGGGCCCCAGCCCATCGCGATCATCGCGTCGCAGATCTCGGCGATCACGTCGTAGCGCCGCATCAGCGCCTGCTGGTCGTAGCAGGGCTTCACCTGGGTGTCGGCTGCGTCCGAGATGGCGTTGCCGTCCGGCGAGATCAGGAAATACTCGCACTCGACCCCGGTCTTCATCTGGTAGCCGGCAGCCTTGGCCCTCGCGACCGTGCGCTTCAGAACGTTACGGGGGTTCTGCTCCACCTCGGCGCCGTCCATGACCAGATCGGAAGCGAGCCATGCCACCTCCGGCTTCCAGGGGAGCTGGATCAGGCTCGCCGGATCGGGCATCGCCAGCATGTCCGAATCCGCCGGGGTCATGTCGAGCCATGTGGCGAAGCCTGCGAATCCGGCGCCGGCCTTGGCGACATCATCGATGGCGGTCGCCGGCACCAGCTTGGCGCGCATGGTGCCGAACAGATCGAGGAAGGAGATCAGGAAGTACTTGATCCCCTGCTTCTTGGCGATGTCGCCGAGTGACGGCATGGAAGTCCCCCTCTTGCGGCCCCGATCGGCCGGACGTCAGTCTATTTGTCGTTCAGTCCCGGAATCCAGCTCGTGCCGGCGAGCGGCACGCGCGCCATCGCGGCGGCCTCGACGCTGAGCGCCACCAGATCCTCGGGCTCCAGGTTGTGGACATGGCTCTTGCCGCAGGCCCGCGCGATGGTCTGGCACTCCAGCGTCAGCACAGCGAGATAATTGGCGAGACGCGGCCGGCCTTCACCGGATCGAGCCGTTTCGCAAGGTCGGGATCCTGCGTGGTGATGCCGGCGGGATCGCGGCCCTCGTGCCAATCGTCATAGGCGCCGGCGGCGGTGCCGAGCTCGCGGTATTCGGCCTCGAGCTTCGGATCGTTGTCGCCGAGCGCGATCAGCGCCGCGGTGCCGATCGACACCGCGTCCGCCCCTAGCGCCAGCGCCTTGGCGACGTCGGCGCCATTGCGGATACCGCCGGAGACGATCAGCTGGACCTTCCGGTGCATCCCCAGATCCTGCAGTGCCCTCACGGCTTCCGGGATGGCGGCGAGGATCGGGATGCCGACATGCTCGATGAACACCTCCTGTGTCGCCGCCGTGCCCCCCTGCATGCCGTCGAGCACCACCACGTCGGCGCCGGACTTCACCGCCAGCGCGGTGTCGTAATAGGGCCGCGACGCGCCGACCTTGACGTAGATCGGCTTCTCCCAGTCGGTGATCTCGCGCAGCTCCTGGATCTTGATCTCCATGTCGTCCGGCCCGGTCCAGTCCGGATGCCGGCAGGCGGAGCGCTGGTCGATCCCCATCGGCAGGGTGCGCATCTCGGCGACGCGCTCGGAGATCTTCTGGCCGAGCAGCATGCCGCCGCCGCCGGGCTTGGCGCCCTGGCCGACGACGATTTCGATGGCGTCTGCCTTCCTGAGATCGTCCGGATTCATGCCGTAGCGAGACGGCAGGTACTGGTAGACCAGCGTCTTCGACTGGCCCCGCTCCTCCTGCGTCATGCCGCCGTCTCCGGTCGTCGTCGAGGTGCCGGCGATCGAGGCGCCGCGCCCGAGCGCCTCCTTGGCCTGCGCCGACAGCGAGCCGAAGCTCATGCCGGCAATCGTGATCGGGATCTTCAGCTCGATCGGCTTCTTCGCGAAGCGGCTGCCGAGCACCACGTCGGTGCCGCACCTCTCGCGGTAGCCCTCCAGCGGATAGCGGCTGATCGAGGCTCCGAGGAACAAGAGGTCGTCGAAATGCGGCACGCGCCGCTTCGACCCGCCGCCGCGGATGTCGTAGAGGCCGGTGGCGGCCGCCCGCTGGATCTCGGAGATGGTGTACTGGTCGAAGGTCGCCGACTGGCGCGGCACGGTGCGGGGAATGTCGGGGCGGGTGTCCATCAGGTCTCTCAGTAGGCGTCCACGTTGTCGACGTGGAAGTTGTAGAGCCGCCGGGCCGAGCCGTAGCGGCTGAACTCGGCGACATCGACCTCCCCGCCGATCCCGGCCGCGTCGAGCTTCGATCTCAGCTTCGCCCTGTGGTGGTCGGTCATCTCTTTCTCGATGCAGTCGGCGCCGAGGCTCTTCGGGGTGCCCCGCACATAGAGGCGCGCCTCGTAGATCGAATCGCCCAGCGCCTCGCCGGTGTCGCCGAGCACGACCAGGCTGCCGGCCTGCGCCATGAACGCCGACATGTGCCCGACCGAGCCCTTCACCACGATGTCGACGCCCTTCATCGAGATGCCGCAGCGCGCCCCGGCATTGCCGCCGATGACGATCAGCCCGCCATGCGCGGTGGCGCCGGCCGACTGGCTGGCGTCGCCTGAGACCCGGACTTCCCCCGACATCATGTTCTCGGCGAGCCCCACCCCGGCATTGCCCTCGATCAGCACCGTCGCCTGCTTGTTCATGCCGGCGCAGTAGTAGCCGACATGGCCGTCGATCTCGACGGTGACCGGGAGGTCGAGGCCGGCGGCGATGGCATGGCCGCCGCGCGGATTGAGGACGCGCCAATGGGTTGTGTTGGTGTCGGGCTTCAGATTGTGCAGCGCCTGATTGAGGTCGCGGATCGGGCTTTGAGCAAGATCGACGGTCGTCAAGCGCTGCGCTCCCAGAAATAGGCCCTGGCCGGCTCCGGCTCGAACACGTGCGCCGCGTCGATGCCGGGCAGGGCGGCGAGTGCCCGGAATTCCGAGCCGAACGCGACATAGGCATCGGTCTCGGCCATCACCGCCGGCTTGCAGGCGATTGGATCGCGCAGCACCCCGAAGCCCCCCTCGGTGCCGACCACGAAGGTGTAGAAGCCGTCGAGGTCGTCGAGTGCGCCCTCCAGCGCCTCGCCGAGACCGGCCCCCTCGCGCATCCGCCAGCTGAGATAGCCGGCGGCGACCTCAGTGTCGTTCTCGGTCTCGAAGCCGAGCCCTTCGCGGCGAAGCACCCGGCGCACCAGGTTGTGGTTCGACAGCGAGCCGTTGTGCACCAGGCACTGGTCGGCGCCGGTGGAGAAGGGATGCGCGCCGTCGGTGGTGACCGCCGATTCCGTCGCCATCCGGGTATGGCCGATGGCGTGCGTCCCGGTCATCGCGGCGAGGCCGAAGCGGTCGGCGCCCCGATCCGGGCGGGCGCCCTCCTTGTAGATCTCGATGCGGCTGCCGAAGGAGACGACGTCGATCTCCGGATGCCGCTCGGCGAGCTTGCGGCGAACATCCTCGAGCGTGGCCGCCGGCACCGTCAGCACTGCGTGGCTGTCACGCACCGCGAGCGCCTCGTCGGCCATCGCCTCGCCCATCGCCGAGGCGGCGACGACGGCGAAATCGGTGCCCGCCGGCCCGCGCAGCGTCAGCTTCACGTGGCCCGGCGCGCCCGCCCCGTAGACCGCGAAGCCGGCGCTGTCCGGGCCACGGTCGCACATGGTCGCGAGCATTGCCGCCGTCATCGCCCCGAGTTCCGGCTCGAGGCGCCTGTCCTTCAGGAACAGCCCGACGATTCCGCACATGGCGGCACCCCTTCCGATCAGCGAGACAAGGTCTGCTCACAGGAACAGCACACACGGGAAAGCGTCAATCTGAGGAAATGCAGTTTCCTTGCAGGAAACCACCGGGCAGCCTCGCCTCCCCTCCAACATGTCCGGGCTTGACCCGGGTATCCATGCCTTCGAGGCCGCTCACGACTCGT
>JAEYRQ010000300.1 GCA_023435545.1 Pseudomonadota bacterium
GCTCCGCTTTGCCACCGACATTCCCGACTATGCCGACTGGGCGCTCAGGCGGGTGGCGGCGAGCCCCGACTTCGAGTGGACCGCCCGCCGCGCCGACGACTGGCGCACGCCGTGGCAGCCCTGGCCCGGCACGCGCTACGAGGCCAAGGCAATCGCCGCCGGCCGCCGTCCCTGCTACCTGACGTTCCGGCGCCGCTGACGAAAACCGTGGGCGCCCGCGCGGACTTCGCGATAGCCTTTTCGATCCGCCGGTTGCCGGGAAACGGCTCCGGCCCGCCAGTTCCACTTGCGTTCCGCTGCCCGGACGTATATCTGTGGGGTCAATTCCATCTCATGACGTCGATGACCGATTGAGAGTGGGCTCCGTCGGGGCCCGCTCCGATGGCCGTTAGCGACAGGGCCTCTTGGCGAACACCGAACCGATGCAGGGCTTCGAGCCGACCGAACCGGATATCTCCGCCGCAGACGAGCCGCGCATCGTGCGCGAAAGCGGTCTTGCGGCGCGGGTTGCCGCGATCGCGGAGCCGGTGGCCCACGATCTCGGCTTCCGGCTGGTGCGCGTGAAGATCAGCGGCCGCGACGGTTGCACGGTGCAGGTGATGGCCGAGCGGCCGGACGGCGAGATGTCGGTCGACGACTGCGCGGATCTCTCGCGCGCGCTGTCGCCGGCGCTCGACGTCGAGGATCCGATCGACCGGGCCTACAACCTGGAGATCTCCTCGCCCGGCATCGACCGGCCGCTGGTGCGCCGCTCGGACTTCGAGCGCTGGGCCGGACACGAGGCGAAGATCGAGCTTGCCGTCGCGCTGGAGGGCCGCAAGCGCTTCCGCGGCCGCATCGCCGGGCTCGAGGGGGAGACCGTGAAGGTCGCCCTGCTCGACTCGCCGGAGGCGGAAGTGGCGGCAGTGCCGCTCGACGACATCGCCGAGGCGCGCCTGGTGCTCACCGACGACCTGGTGACCGAGGCGCTCAGGGCGGGCAAGGCAAAGCGGAAGTCGGCCGGCGACGGCGCGGACGGATAACAACGGAGACGGTAATGGCGACGGCAGTCAGTGCCAACAGGCTGGAGCTTCTGCAGATCGCGGACGCGGTCGCGCGCGAGAAGGTGATCGATCGCCAGATCGTCATCGCCGCGATGGAGGACGCGATCCAGAAGGCCGCCCGTTCGCGCTACGGCAGCGAGACCAACGTCAGGGCAGAGATCAATCCGAGGACCGGCGAGATGCGCCTTTCGCGCCTGCGCGAGGTGGTCGAGGAGATCGACATGCCGGCGACCCAGATCAGCCTCGCCGAGGCACGCGAGCGCAATCCCGCCGCCCAGGTCGGCGACTTCATCGCCGAGCCGCTGCCCCCGCTCGATTTCGGCCGCATCGCCGCCCAGTCGGCCAAGCAGGTCATCGTGCAGAAGGTGCGCGAGGCCGAGCGCCTGCGCCAGTACGAGGAGTTCAAGGACCGCATCGGCGAGATCGTCAACGGCGTGGTCAAGCGGGTCGAGTACGGCAACGTCATCGTCGATCTCGGTCGCGCCGAGGCAATCATCCGCCGGGACGAATTGATCCCGCGCGAGAACTACCGTCCTGGCGACCGCGTGCGGGCCTACATCTACGATGTGCGCTCCGAGCAGCGCGGCCCCCAGATTTTCCTGTCGCGCACCCATCCGCAGTTCATGGCGAAGCTGTTCGCGCAGGAAGTGCCGGAGATCTACGACAACATTATCGAGATCAAGTCGGTGGCCCGCGATCCCGGTTCCCGCGCCAAGATCGCGGTGATCTCGCGGGACAGCTCGATCGATCCCGTCGGCGCCTGCGTCGGCATGCGCGGCAGCCGCGTCCAGGCGGTGGTGAACGAATTGCAGGGCGAGAAGATCGACATCATACCGTGGTCCCCGGACGCGGCGAGCTTCATCGTCAATGCGCTGCAGCCCGCCGAGGTGGTCAAGGTGGTGCTCGACGAGGATGCCGAGCGTATTGAAGTCGTCGTCCCGGACGACCAGCTTTCGCTTGCGATCGGCCGGCGCGGCCAGAACGTCAGGCTCGCCTCGCAGCTCACCGGCTGGGACATCGACATCCTGACCGAAGCCGAGGAATCCGAGCGCCGGCAGAAGGAGTTCGCCGAGCGCACCGAGATGTTCATGGATGCGCTCGACGTCGATGAGGTGGTCGGCCAGCTCCTCACCTCGGAAGGCTTCTCCAGCGTCGAGGAAGTAGCCTTCGTGCCGATCGACGAGATCGCCGATATCGAGGGATTCGACGAGGAGACGGCCGAGGAGATCCAGACCCGGGCGCGCGAGCATCTGGAGCGGATCGAGGAAGAGCTGACCGCCAAGCGGCGCGAGCTCGGCGTCGACGACACGCTGGCCGAGGTCGACGGCGTCACCTCCGCGATGCTGGTCGCGCTCGGCGAGAACGAGGTCAGGACGCTGGAGGATCTTGCAGGCTGTGCGACCGATGATCTGGTCGGCTGGACCGAGCGGGTCGACGGCGAGACCAAGCGGTATCCGGGCTATCTGGAGGGGTTCGACCTGTCGCGCGAGGAGGCCGAGGCGATCGTCATGGCTGCCCGCGTGAAGGCTGGCTGGATCACCGAGGAGGAGCTCGCCGCGATGCGTGAGGCCGAGGCTGCGGAGGCCGAAGGCGAGGAGGCTGCGGCTGACGAGGAGTCCTGATCGACCGGACGGGCTCGCGGCGGCAGAACCGAACTCTGCCACGGCGGCCGACGAGACTGCCCCGGAGAATGTCACGGAGATCGTCGCTGACCGGGGACCGCGCGACCGCGCGCCGTTGAGGCGCTGCATCGTCACGCGGCAGAGCCGGCCGGTGGATGAGCTGGTGCGGTTCGTGCGGGGTCCGGACAGTTGCGTGGTGCCGGACATCCGCCAGCGGCTCCCGGGCCGAGGCGTGTGGGTCACGGCACGGCGCGACCTGGTCGCCGAGGCGGCGCGCAAGCGGCTGTTCGGCCGTGCGTTCCGCGCCGAGGCCCGCGTCGAGGACGATCTGGCCGAGACCGTCGGTGCGCAATTGCGCGAGGCGGCGCTCGGGGCACTGGGTCTGGAGCGCAAGGC
>JAEYRQ010000658.1 GCA_023435545.1 Pseudomonadota bacterium
ACCTACACCACCGAGTTCGTCTGCAAGGGACTCGGGCTGGAGCTGAAGAAGTAGGCGTTGCCGGCAACCCGGCTCATCGTCCCGGCCGAACCCTCGGGTCCGCGCGAAGCGCGGCCCAAGGATAAACTCCGCGAGAAGCCGGGATGACAGGCGGGCCGGCCAAACCGGCCCGCCGGAGGCGATACGACGTGAGTGGAACCGAACGCCCGATGACCCCGTCCAACGCCGCCCCGCCGATCGTGTCGCTACAGGGCGTCAACAAGGTCTTCTCCAACGGCACCGTGGCGCTGAAGGACATGACGCTCGACATCCGGGCGGGAGAGTTCCTCAGCCTGCTCGGTCCGTCGGGCTGCGGCAAGTCGACGGTGCTGCGGCTGATCGCCGGTCTTGGCGATCCCTCCTCCGGCAGGATCGTCTGGCCGGGAACGGGCGACCACGAGATCGGCTTCGTCTTCCAGGAGCCGACGCTGATGCCGTGGGCGAGCGTCTTCAGCAATGTCTGGCTGCCGCTCAGGCTCAAGGGCGTCTCGAAGTCCGCGGCCCGCGCCGAGGTGATGCAGGCGCTGGAGATGGTCGGGCTCGACGGCTTCGCGGAAGCGTATCCGCGCGAATTGTCGGGCGGCATGAAGATGCGCGTCTCGATCGCCCGCGCGCTGGTGACCCGGCCGAAGCTGCTCCTGATGGACGAGCCGTTCGCGGCGCTCGACGAGATCACCCGCTTCAAGCTCAACAACGACCTTCTCCACCTGTGGGAGACGTTCGGCTGGACGGTCGTTTTCGTCACCCATTCGGTGTTCGAGTCCGTCTACCTGTCGAGTCGCATCGTGGTGATGGCGGCCCGGCCAGGCCGCGTGGTGGAGGATCTCGCCATCGACGCGCCCTATCCGCGCGAGGACGATTTCCGCACCTCGACCGTCTACAACGACCACTGCCGGACGGTGTCGCATGCCCTGCACCGG
The DNA here is from genome assembly GCA_023435545.1 of Pseudomonadota bacterium. Taxonomy (GTDB): domain Bacteria; phylum Pseudomonadota; class Alphaproteobacteria; order Rhizobiales; family Tepidamorphaceae; genus Tepidamorphus. The sequence goes on from JAEYRQ010000658.1 coordinate 960, forward strand.
GCGATGGAGACGAGGGTCCTGGCATGACGGCGGTCGAGACCAAGCCGGCGTCCTCGGGATTCGACGAGGCGGCCGAACGTACCGGCGGCGACCGCCGCATGCTGGGCGAGAAGCTGCTGCGCATCCTGATCCCGATCGCGATGCTCGCGCTGCTGGTGCTCGTCTGGGCCTGGTACGTCACCGCCTACGACGTGCCGCACTACATCCTGCCGAGCCCGAAGCGGGTGGCGCAGGCGATGATCGACGACTGGGCGCTGCTCGGCACCGCGCTCCTGGTGACGCTGAAGATCACCTTCACCGCGCTGGCACTGGCGCTTATCGGCGGCGTCGCGCTGGCGGTGCTGCTGATCCAGTCGAAGTGGATCGAGCTGGCGCTCTACCCCTACGCGGTTATCCTGCAGGTGACGCCGATCGTCGCGATCGCGCCGCTGATCCTGATCTACGCGCCGTCGACGCAGGTGGCGCTGTTGATCTGCGCATGGATCGTCGCGTTCTTTACCATCCTGTCGAACACCGCGCAGGGGCTGAAGAGCGTCGATCACAACCTGCTCAACCTGTTCGAGCTCTACGGGGCGAGCCGCTGGCAGATGCTGTATCTGCTGCGGCTGCCCGCCGCCCTGCCCTACTTCCTCACCGGCCTGAGGATCGGCGGCGGGCTGGCGCTGATCGCCGCCGTCGTCGCCGAGTTCGCCGCCGGATCGGCAGGCGCTGGCTCAGGGCTCGCCTTCCGATTGCTCGAATCGCAGTTCCGGCTGAACATCCCCCGCCTGTTCGCGGCGCTCATCCTGTTGTCGCTGACCGGTGTGCTGATCTTCTTCGCCACCACCTTCATCTCGCACATGCTGCTCAGGAAGTGGCACGAGAGCGCGCTGAAGCGGGAGAACTGACCTCATGTCCACGGGCTTCGCCAGGGTGCCGGCCGCGGGCCGCTACCGGATCGCAGGCGCGGTGATCCCGACCGCGCTGGTGGAGACACGGGAGCGACTTTCCGCCGCCGGCGATGGCCTGGTACGCGCCGACATCGACATCGACGGCGGAACCATTGCTGCAATCACCGCGCCGGGAGCCGGGACGCCGGCGGCCGAGGTGCTGGACATCCGCTCCGGCATGGCCTGGCCGGGCTTCGTCGACATGCACACCCATATCGACAAAGGCCACATCTGGCCCCGCCGGCCAAATCCGGACGGCACCTTCATGGGGGCGCTGATGTCGGTACAGGCCGACCGGGAGGCCAACTGGTCGGCGCTCGACGTCGCGCGCCGCATGGACTTCTCGCTGCGCTGCGCCTTCGCGCACGGCACGGTGCTGCTCCGGACCCACCTCGACTCGCTGCCGCCGCAGGACGCGATCTCCTGGCCGGTGTTCTCCGAGATGCGCGAACGCTGGGCCGGACGGATCGACCTGCAGGCGGTATCGCTGGTGCCGATCGATTTCGTCGAGGACCGCACGGCGTTCGAGGCGATCGCCGACCGGGTGAAGCTGCATGATGGCGTGCTCGGCGCGGTCACCTTCATGTATCCAGGCCTCGACGACCTGCTCGACACGGTGTTCCGCACGGCGATGGACCGGGGGCTCGACCTCGACTTCCACACCGACGAATCGCAGGATCCCGACGAGCGGTCGCTGGCCCATGTGGCGGAAGCGGCGCTGCGCAACGGCTTCCAGGGCCGGATCACCTGCGGCCACTGCTGCTCCCTCGCCCGCCAGGGGGACGACGAGGCCAAAGCCACCATCGCCCGTGTCGCGGAAGCCCGCATCGCCGTCGTCTCCCTGCCGATGTGCAACATGTACCTGCAGGATCGCCATGCCGGCCGCACCCCGCGCTCGCGCGGGGTGACGATGCTGCACGAATTGGCTGAGGCCGGCATCGAGGTGGCTGTCGCCAGCGACAACACCCGCGATCCGTTCTACGCCTATGGCGACCTCGACATGGCGGAAGTGTTCCGCGAGGCGGTCAGGATCGCGCATTTCGACCATCCGTTCGGTCAATGGGCAGCCACCGTCGCCGCGACGCCGGGACGCATCCTGCGCCGGCCGGATCGTGGCATGTTGCGCGCCGGCGGCCCCGCCGATCTCGTGCTGTTTTCCGCGCGCGACTGGTCGGAGCTGCTGTCGCGCCCGCAGTCCGACCGCACCGTCATCCGCGGCGGGCAGCCGATCGACACCACCCCGCCGGACTACCGCGAACTCGACGACATGTTCGCCGCCGCCCCACGAGGATAGAACCATGACGGACATCGCCGCGCTGAAGACGGCGCTCGAGGGCCTGAAGATCGAGGACAATCCGGCGCTTGTGAAGCAGAAGAGCCGCGACTTCTTCTGGTACAGCCCGGTGCTGAAGCGCGAACTCGATCACGTCACCGCCGACCTGGTGGTCTCGCCGAGGAGCGAAGCCGAGGTGCTGCGGGTCCTTCAGACGTGCTACCGCCTGGACGTGCCCGTGACCGTGCGCGGCACCGGCACCGGCAATTATGGCCAGGCGATGCCGCTGGCCGGCGGCGTGATCATGAACCTCGCCGAGATGAACCGGGTGCTGAAGATCTCGCCTGGCCGGCTGGTGGCGGAACCCGGCGCGATCCTCAACGCCATCGACGTCGCAGCCCGCGCCGACAGCGGCCAGGAGATGCGGATGCACCCCTCGACGCTGAAGACCGCCTCGATCGGAGGCTTCATCGGCGGCGGCTCGGGCGGCGTCGGCTCGATCCGCTGGGGGGGTCTGCGCGACATCGGCAACGTCCTTAGGCTGAAGGTCGCGACGATGGAGGAGAGGCCCCGGATCCTCGAGCTGGACGGCTGGGACCTGCAGAAGGTGAGTCACGCCTACGGCACCAACGGCGTCATCACCGAGGTCGAGGTCCCGCTGACCGCGGCCTATGACTGGGTCGACGTCATCGTCGGCTTCGACACCTTCGATGCGGCGGCGGCCTACGGCGACGACATTGGCAACCGCGACGGTCTACTGCTCAAGCTGGTCTCGCCGATCGCCGCGCCGATCCCGCAGGACTATTTCCTGCGCCACCGCAAGTTCATCCCCGACGGCAAGCACATCTGCCTGGTCATGGTCGCCGCCCACGCGCTGGAGCCGCTGTTGGCAGTGACCGCGCGGCGCGGCGGCGAGGTGCTATTCCGCTCGGATACGGCGGAGGACACCAAGGGCCTGCCGCCGGCTTACGAACTGTCATGGAACCACACGACGCTGAGGGGGCTCAGGGTCGACCCCGGCATCACCTATCTGCAGGTGCTCTATCCCTATCCGAACCATCTCGAGCTGGTCTCGCGCGTCCATGCCCGTTTCGGCGACGAGGTGCTGGCGCATCTGGAGTTCGTCCGCTTCGACGGCAACATCACCTGCTTCGGCCTGCCGATCGTGCGCTTCACCACCGAGGAGCGGCTCGACGAGATCATGCGCATCCACGAGGAGATGGGCTGCGTGATCTTCAATCCGCACCGCTACACGCTGGAGGAAGGCGGTATGAAGCAGACCGACGACGTGCAACTCGCCTTCAAGCGGGAGGCCGATCCGAAGGGGCTCCTCAACCCCGGCAAGATGATCGCCTGGGACCAGCCAGATTTCGATTTCCGCACCCGCCGGAACTACCTGTTCCCGGGGCTTCAGCCGGCAGGCTGACCTGACGCCATGCGCATCCTCGTTGTCTTTGCCCACCCGGTCGAGACCAGCTTCTGCGCGGCGTTGCACCGCTGCGTCGTCACCACGCTGACGGCCGGCGGGCACGAGGTCGACGACTGCGACCTCTACGCCGAGGGCTTCGATCCGGTGCTGTCCCGGTCGGAGCGGATCGGCTACCACGACGTGCCCGCCAACCGGCAGGCCGTCGCCGGCCATGTCGAGCGGCTCCTGGCGGCCGAGGGGCTGGTGCTGGTGTTCCCGGTCTGGAACTTCGGCTTCCCGGCGATCCTGAAGGGCTGGTTCGACCGCGTCTTCCTGCCTGGCGTGTCGTTCGTGATGCGCGACGGCAAGGCCGTGCCAAATCTGGGACACCTGAAACTGGTAGTTGCCGTCACCACCTATGGCGGCTCCCGCTTCCGGGCGTTCCTGGCCGGCGATCCGCCGCGGCGGATCGTGACGCGGGTGCTGCGCGCCACGGCACCGCGCGCGCGCATCCGCTATCACGCGCTCTACGACATGAACCGCGCCGACGATGCAAGGCGGACCGCCTTCCTCGACAGGACGAGAACACTGATGGAGGGGGTGAAGTGAGGGTGCTGCTGGTCTACTGCCACCCCTGCGAGGAGAGCTTCAACCGCGCGATCCGCGATACCGCGATCGCTGCACTGTCCGGCAGGGGTCACGAGGTTCAACTCGTCGACCTCTACGCCGAAGGCTTCGAGGCCGCGATGTCGGCCGAGGAGCGCCGCGGCTACCATACGCCGGGCGAAAATGAGGTTCCGGTCGCCCGCCATATCGAGCTGTTGCGCTGGGCCGAGGTGCTGGTGTTCGTCTATCCGACCTGGTGGTTCGGGCTACCCGCCATGCTGAAGGGCTGGCTGGATCGGGTGTTCGTGCCGTATGCGACCTTCTCGATGCCGACCGAGACCACGGCGATGGGACCGGTGCTGACCAACATCCGGCGAATCACCGTGATCACTACCTGCGGCGCCTCGTGGCTAATGTCGAAGTTGGTCGGCGAACCAGGTCGTCGGACCATCCTGAGGGGCCTCAGGCTGTTGTGCCACCCGCGCTGCCGAACGACATATTTGGCCCATTACAAGATGGATTCCTCTACCCAGCAAAGCCGATCGGCCTATCTTTCGAGAATTGAGCGTACATTACGACGGCTTTGAGAAATTTGACTCTTGAAATATAGTTTGTGGCGAGGTCTGATCTGGGTCATCATCTGGCATCCAAGGGAGTTTTTGGGGGACTCTCTCGATGAAGAAATGGTATGAGGACTCCGTCGGTTTGCACCTGACCAGGGCAGCCCGGCTACATAGGGCTCGCGCCCATTCCATGCTCGGGGAGATCGGTGTTCATCCCGGGCAGGAGAATGTGTTGCTCGTGCTTCTCGAGGACGACGGCCAGGCCATGACCCGGCTCGCGGCCGCGTTGAAGGTCAAGCCGCCGACCGTCACCAAGATGGTGGCCCGGATGGCGGCGCAGGGGCTTGTCCGCAGGATTGCCTCGGACACGGACGCCCGCAGCGCCAATGTCTTCTTGACTGATGAGGGCCGCGCCCGCGGCACCGAGTTGAAGAAGCGGTGGAAGCGGCTCGAGGACATGACCGTGCGCATGATTCCCGAGAAGGACCGGCGGCGGCTGACGAAGCTGCTGGTGGCGATCGAGGAATCCCTCGGCGAGAACGGTGTCGAAGACAGGGACGACACCGTCATCAGCGTCGCGTTCGATGACGCCGACGAGTCGGCCGCCTGAAGCACCACCTCCCGACCATGATTTGCGGTTTGCCTCCGCCCGGACGATGGCGGTAGGGTCAGCCGCAATTTGCACAGGCGGGAGGAAAAGGCCGTGCTGAAGACAGTCGCCGGGTTCGAGCGTATCGGCGAGGAAAATGCATTCGCCGTGCTCGCCCGCGCCACAGAGCTGGCGGCGGCGGGCCGCGACATCATCAATCTGGGGATCGGCCAGCCGGACTTCCGCACGCCGGACCACATCGTCGAGGCGGCGGTCAAGGCGCTGCGCGACGGACACCACGGCTATACGCCGGCGACCGGCATCCTGCCGCTGCGCGAGGCGGTCTCGGCCGACCTCCACCGTCGGCTCGGCGTAGAGGTCGATCCGGGGCTGGTGATGATCGTACCGGGCGGCAAGGTCACCATGTTCATGGCGATCCTGATGTTCGGCGAGCCGGGCGCGGAGATCCTCTATCCCGACCCCGGATTCCCGATCTACCGATCGATGATCGTGTTCACAGGCGCGACGCCGGTGCCGGTGCCGATCCGCGAGGAGAACGGCTTCGCCTTTTCCGCCGCTGAGACGCTGTCGCTGATCACGCCGCGGACCCGGCTCCTGATCCTCAACAGCCCAGCCAACCCGACCGGCGGCGTCACGCCGAAGCCGGAGATCGACGCGCTGGTGGCCGGTCTCGCCGCGTATCCTGACGTCGCGATCATGTCCGACGAGATCTACGGGCAGATGACCTTCGACGGGCTCGCCCACCAGACGCTGCTCGCCTATCCGGACATCCGCGACCGGCTGATCCTGCTCGACGGCTGGTCGAAGACCTATGCGATGACCGGCTGGCGGATGGGCTACTCGGTCTGGCCGAAGCGGCTCTACGATCATGCCCGAAAGCTGGCGGTGAACTCGTATTCCTGCGTCAACGCCGCGGCCCAGCATGCCGGCATAGCCGCGCTGGAAGGGCCGCAGGACGCGGTCCGCGACATGGTGGCCGAATTCGACCGCCGCCGCGCCGTCGTGGTCGCGGGGCTCAACTCGCTGCCGGGCGTGTCCTGCGCGACGCCGAAGGGCGCGTTCTACGCCTTCCCCAATGTCTCGGCGACCGGCTGGAAGGCGAAGGCGCTGGCCTCCGCGCTTCTGGAGGATGCCGGCGTCGCCGTCATCGGCGGACCGGATTTCGGCGTCCACGGCGAGGGCTACATCCGCCTGTCCTACGCCAACTCGACGGAGAACATCCGCCGGGCGATCGACCGGATGGGCGAGTTCCTGACCGCGAAGGCGGCGTGAGGCGCGACGCGATCTCCGGTCGCGCGGGGCTCGAGACGAGCCGGCCTTCGGGCCCGTGAAACTGCGGAGTATTCGGACGGCGGCCCTTGGGCAGGTCATGGGGTCTTGACCAACTCGATATTTCCGCCTGAATATATCGAACTATCCAACCGTCGAGGTATCCTCATGAAGACGCTATTGCGCCTTGCCGCCCTCCTGGCGGTGGTCGCCGCGAGCGGCGTGGCGCGGGCCGAGCCGGTAACGGTGTTCGCGGCGGCAAGCGTCACCAACGCAATGGAGGAGATCGGAGAACTCTTCCGGGAGAAGGGCGGAGAGGCGCAGTTCTCCTTCGCCTCCTCCTCGACACTCGCCCGGCAGATCGACGCGGGCGCGCCGGCGCAGTTATTCGTCTCGGCCAACGAGGAGTGGATGGACTATCTCGCCGAACGCGACCTGATCGAGCCGGCGACGCGGGTGAGCCCGATCTCCAATCGGCTGGTGCTGATTGCGCCGTCCGACAGCGATTTGACATCCATCGAGATCACCGGCTCGACCGACTTCGCGAGCCCACTCGGTGCGGACGGGCGACTGGCGGTCGGTGATCCCGAGCACGTGCCGGCGGGCATTTACGCGAAACAGGCGCTGGAGACGCTGGGCGCCTGGACAAGCCTCGAGCCGCGTCTGGCGCGCGCCGACAATGTGCGCGCCGCGCTGGCGCTGGTGGAGACCGGCGAGGCGCCGCTCGGGATCGTCTATTCGACAGACGCGGCAGCGAGCACCGGCGTCAAGATCGTCGGCACCTTTCCGCCGACGAGCCACGATGCCATCACCTATCCCTTCGCCATCGTGAAGGACCCGGGCGGCGGAGATGTGATCGGCGACGAGGCGAAGGCTCTGTTCTCCCTGATGACCGGGACCGAAGGCCTGGCGATCTTCGCCAGATACGGCTTCGCCACGGACTGAAGCGCGTCATGTGGCCGCTGAGCGACGCGGAGATCACGGCACTCCTGCTGAGCCTCAGGATCTCCGCGGTCGCCGTCGCCGCGGCGCTGCCGGTGGCGATCGTCACGGCCTATGTTCTGGCGCGATACCGCTTTCCCGGCCGGGCGCTGCTCGACGTCGTGGTGCACCTGCCGCTGGTGCTGCCCCCGGTGGTGGTGGGATACCTGCTGCTGGTCACGTTCGGCACCAGGGCGCCGCTCGGCGGCTGGCTCTACGAGACCTTCGGCGTCCGCTTCATCTTTTCCTGGACGGGCGCCGCGCTCGCTGCCGCGATCGTCTCCTTTCCCTTCCAGGTTCGGGCGATCCGGCTGGCGCTCGAGGCGATCGACCCCGGCATCGAGGTCGCGGCCGAGACGCTGGGCAGCGGCCCGCTCGACCGCTTCCTGACGATCACCCTGCCGCTGGCGCTGCCGGGCGTGGTGGCCGGCGCGGTCACGGCCTTCGCCGCGAGCCTCGGCGAGTTCGGGGCGATCATCACCTTCGTCTCGAACATTCCCGGCGAGACCCGGACATTGCCGCTGGCGATCTACACTGCCATCCAGACGCCCGGTGGCGAGGCGGCGGCGCTGCGGCTGGTGATCCTGGCGATCGGCCTGGCGCTTGCCGGCCTGCTGCTGTCCGAACTTGCCGCGCGGCGCATCCGGGCGATGTCGGCCTGATGGCGCTCGATGTCGAGATCGCCCATGTCGCGGGAGACTTCCGGCTGGACGTCGCCTTCTCGCTGGAGACGCGGGGCGTGGTGGCGCTGTTCGGGCCGTCGGGCAGTGGAAAATCCACGACAATCAATGCGATCGCCGGGCTGATCCGGCCGCAGCGCGGGCGAATCGTGGTCGGTGGCCGGGTCCTGACCGATACCGCGCGACGCATCTTCCTGCCGCCGCGCCGCCGGCGGATCGGCTACGTGTTCCAGGACGCACGGCTGTTTCCGCACATGAGCGTGCGCAGCAACCTGATGTTCGGCTGGCGGCGATCCGCAAGTCCGCCCCCGAAGGCGGAGGTGGAGCGCCTGATCGACCTGCTGGGTATCGGTCATCTGCTCGACCGGCGGCCGCGGCACCTGTCAGGCGGCGAGCGAAGTCGCGTCGCGCTCGGCCGGGCAATTCTGTGCGCTCCCGACCTCTTGCTGCTCGACGAGCCGATGGCGAGCCTCGACCGGGCTCGCCGCGAGGAGATCCTGCCCTATCTCGACCGGCTGCGTGTCGAGACCACGACGCCGATGGTCTATGTCAGCCATTCGATCGAGGAGGTGACCCGGCTCGCCGACACCATGGTGGTGCTCGACCACGGCCGCGTGGCGGCGGTCGGCGATGTCGGCACGGTGACGACGCGCCTCGACCTGTTTCCGATCACGGGACGCCTCGATGCCGCCGCGGTCGTCGAGGCGAGAATCGCCGAGGCGGTGCCGGGGGGCGAAATGTCGGTGCTCGAATTCGACGGAGGCCGGCTGCTGGTCCCCGGCTATGCGGGTCCCCCCGGTGTCAGCGTGCGCACCCGGATCGCGGCGCGGGACGTGATCCTGTCGCTTGCGGAGCCGGGAGAGATCAGCGCGAACAACGTTCTCCAGGTGACGATCGCCGAAATCCGCAGGGAGGACGGACCCTACACCGAGATCCTGCTGACCGCGGGACCGACGCGGCTCATCGCCCGTGTGACCCATTCCTCGGTGGAACGGCTGAGGCTCGCGCCGGGCCTTCGCCTGTTCGCGGTGATCAAGGCAATCAACGTGGATTCCAGGATTCGCGCGACGGCCGTCTGACCATCGGGCGCCGATCGCCGCTCAGTTCGGCTCCAGCCCCACACGCAACGCCGCCACGTCGGCCTCGGCCCCGGCGGCGGCCGCCGCTTCCATGCGGCGATAGGCGGCGAGCACCGCCTCGCCCTGCGCGGTGAGCTTGGCACCGCCCCCGTGCGCCCCGCCCTTCTCCGATTCGACCAGGGGATCGGCGTACCAGCGGTTCATGGAATCGACCAGCGTCCAGGCGCGCTTGTAGCTCATCTTCATGCGGCGGCCGGCGGCCGAGATCGAGCCGGTGTCGCGGATGCCCTCCAGCAGATCCGCCTTGCCGGGGCCGATCGCGACGCCCGGCGCCAGCACGACACGCAGGCGCACGCCGGTGGTGATGTTGCCCGTCCTCATGCGCGCGATCATCGGCCGCCGGACACGGGTTGCCAAGCCTCGTCGGCACCACGTCGGAGGCGCGTGACAGCCTTTTCGGCCTCCACGACAATGAACATGGCAACCGCCGCGCCGACAATCCACAGCCAGTCGGTGGCCCCTAGCGGAACCGTGGCGAACACTGCCTGCAGCGGCGGCAGGTAGGTGAAGGCGACCTGCAGGAGCGCCACCAGCGCGACCGCGACAACCGCCGGCACGCTGCCGGTGAAGGTTCGCCAGCCCCACGACGGCTCGACCAGCCGACGCGTGTTGAACAGGTAAAGCGCCTCGCAGACGACGATGGTGTTGACCGCCACCGTCCGCGCCCGGTCGAGGCCGCCGCCGTCGTCCGCGACCGCCATGAAGAACAGCCCGGCGACCGCCGCCGTCATCAGCACCGAGACGAGCACGATGCGCCAGACCAGGAACGGCGACAGGATCGGCGAGTCGGGCCGGCGCGGCGGCCGGGCCATCGCCCCGGGTTCGCCGGGCTCGAAGGCGAAGGCGAGCGCCAGTGTCACCGTCGTCACCATGTTCACCCACAGGATCTGCAGCGGCGTCACCGGCAGGGCGAGCCCCAGCAGGATCGCGCCGATGACGATCATCGCCTGGCCGCCATTTGTCGGCAGGATGAAGACGATCGACTTCTTCAGGTTCTCGTAGACCGTCCGGCCCTCCTCGACCGCATGCGCGATCGAGGCGAAATTGTCGTCGGCGAGCACGATCTGCGCGGCCTCCTTGGCCGCCTCGGAGCCCTTGATGCCCATGGCGACGCCGACGTCGGCGCGCTTCAAGGCCGGCGCGTCGTTGACGCCGTCGCCGGTCATCGCCACGACGTGGCCGGAGGCCTGCAGCGCTTCGACGAGTCGCAGCTTGTGCTCGGGCGAGGTGCGGGCGAAGACATCGACCTCGCGCGCCGTCCCGGCGAGCGAGGGGACGTCGAGCGTTTCAAAGTCGCGCCCTGTTAAGACTCGGTCCGTCGCCATGCCGAACCGGGCCGCGATGGCGCGCGCGGTGGCGCCGTGGTCGCCGGTGATCATCTTGACGCGGATGCCGGCCTCGCGGCAGAGCCGCACCGCCTCGATCGCCTCCTCGCGCGGGGCATCGGCGATGCCGACGAGGCCGAGCATGGTGAGCCCTGCCTCCAGGTCGGCGTCGGTGACCTCGGCCTTGTCAGGCGCCGTGCGCCGGAAGGCCACCGCCAGCACGCGCTGGCCATCGGCCGCCATGTCCTCCAGCCGGTCGTGCCACCAGGCGATGTCCAGCTCGCTCTCGCCGCCGGCATCCGCCTGACGGTCGCAGAGCTCGAGCAGCACCTCCGGCGCGCCCTTGGCGTAGATGACCCCGTTGCCGTCGACGCGGTGCAGCGTCGCCATCATCCGGCGGGTGGTCTCGAAGGGCAGCGTGTCGATGCGGGGCAGCAACTCGCACTCACCGTCCGGCTCTATCCCGGCCTTGTGGGCCAGCACCACCAGCGCGCCCTCCATCGGGTCGCCCTCGACCCGCCAGGCGCCGTCCTGGTGATGTACGCGGGCGTCGGAGCACAGGCAGGCGCCGCGCGCGAGCTCGCGCAGGCGGGCGAGCCTCGCCTCGACCCCGTCCGCGCCGTCACGGTCCTGGATGCCACCCTCCGGGAGGTAGCCGCTGCCCTCGACATCGAACACCGTGCCGGCGGCGGCGACCGTCTCCACCGTCATCTCGTTGCGGGTCAGCGTACCGGTCTTGTCGGAGCAGATCACCGTCACCGAGCCCAGCGTCTCGACCGCCGGCAGATGGCGGACGATGGCGTTGCGGTGCGCCATCCGCTCGACGCCGATCGCCATGGTGATGGTGAGGATCGCCGGCAGCCCCTCGGGGATCGCCGCGACGGCGAGGCCCACCACGGCGAGGAACAGCTCGCCGACGTCGTAGCCGCGCACCAGGACGCCGAAGGCGAAGATCGCCGCCGAGGCGATCAGAATGATCAGCGTCAGCCAGCGGGCGAAGCGGTCCATCTGGCGCAAGAGCGGCGTGGTGATCCGGCCGACCGAGCCGACCAGATGGCCGATCCGGCCGATTTCGGTCACCTCGCCGGTCGCGACGACCAGGCCGGAGGCGGTGCCGCGCGTTAGCAGCGTGCCGAAATAGGCCATGTCGGCGCGCTCGGCGACCAGGGTCTCCGGCGCAACCGGAGTCGTGGATTTGGCAACAGGCAGCGATTCGCCGGTGAGCGGCGCCTCGTCCACCTCCACCGACTTGGCGTGCAGCAGCCTGAGGTCGGCGGGCACCCGATCGCCGGGCTCCAGCACCACCACGTCGCCGGGCACCAGGCCGGCCGCGTCGATCGTCACCCTGTGGCCGTCGCGCATGACCAGCGCCTTCGGCGCCAGCATAGCGCGGATCGCGTCCATCGCCTGTTCGGCGCGCCCCTCCTGGATGAAGCCGACGATGGCATTGATCACCACCACGGCGAGGATGACCGCCGAATCCATGAAATGGCCGATGGCGGCGGTCAGGACCGCCGCCGCCAGCAGCACGTAGATCAGCACGTTGTGGAACTGCAGCAGGAACCGGACCACCGGATGACGCGGCGGCGCCTCGGGCAGGCGGTTCGGCCCATAGCTCTCCAGCCGCCGCGCGGCCTCGTCGGCCGAAAGTCCGTTGTGATGGGAGTCGAGCTCGCCGATCGCTTCGTGGACGGACATCGCGTGCCAAGCCCGTGGCTGCGTATCGGGGGGCGTGGCCGCGGCGGGTCTCGTCATGGGCGCTCGGGTATCGCTGGTTGGGGCTTGATCGGTGGGAACGATGCGGATTTCCCGCAGGACCTGGGCCTCAGGCTACGGTCCCTTGCCGAGCGCCTCCTTGA
>JAEYRQ010000058.1 GCA_023435545.1 Pseudomonadota bacterium
CCCCCCCGCACCCCCCCCGGGGGCGGGCCCCCCCCCCCCCCGCCGCTCTTGTTCCAGATGTCCGGGAACGGGAAGCGCCGTTGGCTCCTTCCCTTAGTCCACCTTCCTGACAGCTCCATGGGCTGCGCTGGTTGTCAGCGCCGCATAGGCCTTCAGCGCCGTGGTCACCTTGCGCTTGCGCGGTGCCGCCGGCATCCAGGCCGCGTCGCCTTTGGCCTCCATCGCAGCCCGACGTTCGGCCAGCACCTCAGGTGCGACAACCAGCTCGATCCGGCGACTCGGAATGTCGATCTCGATCAGGTCGCCCTCCTCGATGAGGCCGATCGTGCCGCCCTCGGCAGCTTCCGGCGCGGCATGGCCGATGGAAAGCCCGGACGTCCCGCCCGAGAAGCGCCCGTCGGTGATCAGCGCGCAGGCCTTCCCCAGCCCCTTCGACTTCAGGTAGCTGGTCGGATACAGCATCTCCTGCATCCCCGGACCGCCGCGCGGCCCTTCGTAGCGGATCACCACGACATCGCCTGCCGCCACGCCGCCGTTGAGTATGCCATCGACGGCGGCGTCCTGGCTCTCGAAGATGCGCGCCGGGCCGGAGAACTTCAGGATCGATTCATCCACACCGGCGGTCTTCACGATGCAGCCGTCCTCGGCCAGATTGCCGTAGAGCACCGCCAGGCCGCCGTCCCTGGAGTAGGCATGCTCCGCGTCGCGGATGACACCTGTTGAGCGGTCGTCGTCGACGGCCTCATAGCGGCGCTCCTGGCTGAATGCGACCTGGGTCGGCACGCCGCCCGGAGCGGCGCGGTAGAACTCGTGCACGGACGGGCTGGTGGTGCGGCGGATGTCCCAGCGATCAAGCGCGTCGCCCAGAGACTCGGAGTGAACCGTTACGGTGCTCGTATCGATCAGCCCAGCCCGATCGAGTTCGCCGAGGATCCCCATGATGCCGCCGGCACGGTGGACGTCCTCCATGTGGACGTTCTGCACCGACGGCGCGACCTTGCACAGCACCGGTACGCGGCGCGACAGCCGGTCGATGTCGGCCATGGTGAACCCGACCTCGCCCTCGTAGGAGGCGGCCAGCAGGTGCAGCACCGTGTTGGTGGAGCCGCCCATGGCGATGTCGAGCGTCATCGCATTCTCGAACGCGGCGAAGCTGGCGATCGAGCGCGGCAGCACGCGATCGTCGTCCTGCTCGTAGTAGCGTCGCGCGAGATCGACGATCAGGTGGCCCGCCTCGACGAACAGCCGTCTCCGGTCCGCATGGGTCGCCAGCGTCGAGCCGTTGCCGGGCAGCGCCAGGCCCAGCGCCTCGGTCAGGCAGTTCATCGAGTTGGCGGTGAACATCCCGGAGCATGAGCCGCAGGTCGGGCAGGCGGACCGCTCGACGACGGCGACCTCGGCGTCGGCGACATTGGAATCGGCCGCGACAATCATCGCGTCGATCAGGTCGACCGCGCGCTCCTTGCCTTCCCAGACCACCTTGCCGGCCTCCATCGGCCCGCCGGAGACAAATACGACGGGGATGTTGAGGCGCATCGCCGCCATCAGCATGCCGGGCGTGATCTTGTCGCAGTTGGAGATGCACACCATCGCGTCGGCGCAATGCGCGTTGACCATATACTCGACGCTGTCGGCGATGATCTCGCGCGAGGGCAGCGAGTAGAGCATCCCGTCGTGGCCCATCGCGATGCCGTCGTCGACGGCGATGGTATTGAACTCCTTCGCCACGCCGCCGGCCTGCTCGATCTCGCGCGCGACGAGCTGACCGAGATCCTTCAGGTGCACGTGACCGGGCACGAACTGGGTGAAGGAGTTCACCACCGCGATGATCGGCTTGCCGAAATCGGAATCCTTCATGCCGGTCGCGCGCCAGAGCCCCCTGGCGCCGGCCATGTTGCGGCCGTGGGTCGTGGTGCGGGAGCGGAACGGGGGCATGGGCGTCTCCTGATCGGCGTCGGGGCCTTGTGACAGCGCAATTAAGGCGATAGCGCCCCGCGCGCAAGGCTTCGCCCGTGCGCGTCGCTCGCCTCTGGTCTTATGACGGGCTCTGACTATGATGCCGCCGCCGACAGGGAGTGGCGAATGACAGGCTCAAACAGGACTGCCCGGCCGGGTGGCCGGATTCTCGTCGATGCGCTGCGGGCGCAGGGGGTGGAGCATGTCTTCTGCGTCCCCGGCGAGAGCTATCTGGCGGTGCTCGACGCCTTGCTCGATGCGCCCATCGAGGTGACGGTCTGCCGCCAGGAGGGCGGCGCGGCGATGATGGCGGATGCCTATGGCAAGCTCACCGGACGGCCCGGCATCTGCTTCGTTACCCGTGGGCCGGGCGTTACCAACGCGTCCGCCGGCATCCACATCGCCTCCCAGGATTCCACGCCGATGATAGTCTTCGTCGGCCAGGTGGAGCGCGGCATGCGTCACCGCGAGGCTTTCCAGGAAGTCGACTACGGCCAGGTCTTCGGCACCATGACCAAGTGGGCCGCCGAGATCGACGATCCGGCCCGCATCCCCGAATTCGTCCACCGCGCCTTCATGACGGCGATGAACGGCCGTCCCGGTCCGGTCGTGCTGGCGTTGCCCGAGGCCATCCTCACCGAAATCGCCGAGGCGCCCGAGACGCCGGCGGCCGAGGCCGTACCGACCGGACCCTCGGTCGAATCCATGCATCGGCTGGAGGAGATGCTCGCAGGGGCGAGCCGCCCGGTGGTGGTGCTCGGCGGCAGCCGCTGGAGCGAGCAGGCAGCCGCCGACATCCACCGCTTCGCCGAGGCCTTCGACCTGCCGGTCGGCTGCCAGTTCCGCCGCCAGGCGCTGTTCGACAATACCCACCCGAACTATATGGGCGACGTCGGCATCGGTCCCAATCCCGCCCTGTTCCGCCGCCTGCGCGAGGCCGACCTGTTCCTGCTGGTCGGGGGGCGGATGAGCGAGATGCCCTCGTCTAGCTACACTGTGCTCGACATCCCCTCGCCGACCCAGCGGCTCATACACGTGCATCCCTCGGCCGAGGAGATCGGCCGGGTCTACGCGCCGGCCCTCGGCATCAATGCTGACCCGGCCTCCTTCGCGGCCGCCGCCGCGTCGCTGACGCCGCCTGCCTCGCGTCCGTGGGCGGACGAGACGAAGGTGGCCAACCAGGCATACCGCGCCTGGAGCGACACGCCGCCGCCGCTGCCGGGCCGCGCAGACTACGGGAAGATTGTGTCATGGCTGCGCGACCGGCTGCCAGAGGACGCCATCCTGTGCAACGGCGCCGGCAACTATGCGATCTGGATCCACCGCTTCGTCCGGTTCCGCCGGTTCGGAACGCAGCTCGGACCGACCTCGGGCTCGATGGGCTACGGCACTCCTGCGGCTGTCGCCGCCAAGCGCCTCCACCCCGACCGCATGGTCGTCGCCTTCGCCGGCGACGGGTGCTTCATGATGAACGGCCAGGAGTTCGCCACCGCTGTCCAGTATGGCCTGCCGATCCTTGTGATTGTCGTCGACAACGGCATGTACGGGACAATCCGCATGCACCAGGAGCGCGAGTACCCTGGCCGCGTGAGTGCGACCGACCTGAACAACCCTGATTTCGCGATGCTGGCGAGGGCCTATGGCGGCCACGGCGAGACGGTCGAGGCGACCGAGGATTTCGCGCCTGCATTCGAGCGGGCGACCGGCTCGGGAAGGCCGGCGCTGATCCATCTCAAGATTGACCCGCAGGCGATCACGCCGACCGCGACCATCGACGCGATCCGGGAGAGGGCGATGGAGCAGGCAGGCTAGGGTCACGCCGGCCGCGCAGTCCCATCTCGGCCCGGCCGCGAGCGCATCGCCCGGCAGCTGACAGAGCTGCCGATATGCGTTAGATCACTGTCGCCACCCGGGGGGCGTGTCATGGTGGCGGGCATGTCTGCGCTGACAGCGTTGTTCTGAGGGGAACCTATGAACAGTGGACATGCCTCTTCCGAGGTCGAGGCGGTGCTCGGCGGCGGGCGGGCGGCCGGCGGCCGCATCCGGCGGATGATGCGATACCTGGCCGGTCTCGCCGTGATCGCCGCGGCGATGGCGCTAGGGCGGTGGGGCGCCGGCGGCGCCGGCGAGACCACCCGCTATGTGACGGCACCCGCAGCCCGCGGCGCGCTCACCGTGATCGTCACGGCCACGGGCTCGGTGGAGCCCACCAACCTCGTCGAGATCTCCAGTGAACTGTCGGGCACAGTCCGCAAGGTGCTGGTCGACTACAATTCGGTGGTGACCCGCGGCCAGGTGCTTGCAGAGCTCGACCGCGACAAGCTTGAGGCCGAGGCGCAGAGCGCCCGCGCGCAGCTTGCATCGACCCAGGCACGCGTGCTCGACACCGAGGCCACGCTGCGCGAGGCCGAGCTCGACTTCAACCGGAAGCAGGCGCTGTCCGAGCGCCGCGTAGCCTCCGTCTACGACCTGGAGCGGGCCAACGCCGTGCATGAGCGCGCCAAGGCCGCGCTGTCGATCGCCAAGGCCGATGTCGAGGTGGCGGAGAGCGACCTCAGGCTCAAGGAAATCAATCTCGCCAAGGCGGCGATCGTCTCGCCGATCGACGGCGTGGTCTTGAGCCGCAGCGTCGATCCCGGCCAGACAGTGGCAGCCTCCCTGCAGGCGCCCGTCCTGTTCAAGGTCGCCGAGGACCTGCGCGAGATGGAGATCCAGGTCGACGTCGACGAGGCGGACATCGGGGCGCTCGCCGAAGGACAGACGGCACGCTTCACAGTCGACGCCCATCCCGAGCGCACATTCGCCGGCACCGTCGACATGGTGCGTTACGGCTCCGAGGTCGTCCAGGGCGTGGTCACCTACAAGGCGATCCTGCTCACGGACAATTCGGAGCTGCTGCTGCGGCCCGGCATGACCGCGACCGCCGAGATCACCGTGCGTGAG
>JAEYRQ010000083.1 GCA_023435545.1 Pseudomonadota bacterium
ATGTCCGAGATCCCAAGCGATATCGCGGAGATAGCGATCCTTTCGATCCCCAGCCCGGTCACATCCCGGGTGCCTTGAACGTGCCCTTCGCGTCGAACCTGGGCCCGGACGGCCGCTTCCTCGCGAAGGACGAGCTCGCCGCCAAGTACCGCGCGCTGCTCGGCGAGCGCGAGCCCGCCGACGTGATCGTGTCGTGCGGCTCGGGCGTCACCGCGTGCCACACGCTGCTCGCGATGGAGCGCGCGGGGCTCGGCGGGGCGAAGCTCTACGTGGGCTCGTTCAGCGAGTGGTCGCGCAGCGGCAAGCCGGTCGCCAAGGGCGAGGAGCCGGGGTGAGACGGCTCGCTCCTCGCTTCCTCCTGCTCGCTTCGGTCCTCTCGCTCTCGGCGGCGCTCGCGTCGCCGGGCGCAGGCCAGGACGCTCGGCACCCACGCGTCGAGCCCTTCCAGACACGCCACGGCGGGCCGCGCATGTCGATCGTCGCGCGGGTGCGCACCGGCGTGCTGCCCAAGAGCGTCAGCGTCTCCCCCGACGGCGCGACGGTCGCGGTGTGCAACTTCGGTCGGCCCGATGTCGAGGGCGTCTACCTCTACGACGCCGCGACGATGGAGCGCACGGCCGTGGTCCCCTTCCCGGGCAACGCGGTCGAGAGCCTGTGGTCGCCCGACGGCGCGACCCTCTACGTGTCGAACTTCCGGCGCGACGTCGTCGAGGTGATCGACGTCGCCTCCCGCACCGTGCGCGCCGAGGTGGCGACCGCGCTGCACCCCAAGTGGATGGCGCTCTCGCCCGACGGCGCGACCCTCTACGTGGCGAACTACGGCGATCGCTCGGTCTCGGTGATCGACGTCGCGACGCTCGCGGAGGTCCGCCGCCTGCCGACGCTGCGGCACCCGCGCGGCATGGCCGTGCGCGAGGACGGCACGCTCCTCGCGGCCGCGTTCCACGGCGACGTGCTCCATGTCTTCCCCGAGGGCGCGAGCGAGGAGTCGGCGCGCTGGGAGACCTGCCAGCTCCCGCGGCACCTCGTGCTCTCACCCGACGGCGCCACGCTCTATCTCACGTGCTCGATGGGCGCGATCGCGTTCCTCGACGCCCGCACCGGCCGCCGCTTCGGGACCGCGCCCACCGGCCGCAACCCGCGCAGCATCGCGACGAACGGCGACGGGCGCTGGCTCGGCGTCGCCAACTTCACGTCGAACGAGGTCACGCTGATCGACACCGTGCAGCGCCGCCACCGCACCTACGAGGTCCCGGGCGCGAGCGGCATCGTCGGCCTGGCGATGGATCCCGGGCCCTCGCCCCGCATCTACGCGACGAGCTGGGACACCGCGGAGCTCATCGTCCTCGCCGAGCGCGCGGTGATCGCGTCGGCGGGGCATCGAGCGCCCCCGACCCCGTGATCGACACCCACCTGTGAGGGATCGCGGGGCTCGGCGTCCGTTCGCTTGAGCGCCGGAACGAGCGACCCTAGAGTGCGGGGTTGCTCGACCAGGAGCATCCGTGATGCGCCGCCCTCCGCGCGGGTACGCCCTCGCGCTCGCTTGCGCTTGCTTCCTCGCCGCTCCGCTCGCCGCTCGAGCCCAGGAGCGGGTGCTGGAGATCCAGTACGTCCCGGTCCAGCGCGCGCAGATCGCCATCTGGATCGAGGACGCGGACGGCACCTTCCTGCGCACGCTGCGCCTCACCCAGGCGACCGCGTACCGCGGCATCGGCAATAGCCCCGGCGCCTCGCAGATGAACAGCGGCTTCCGTTGGCCCTACGGCCGCCGCGAGGGCGTGCTGCCCGTGTGGGCCCACCGCCGCGCCGCCGCCCCCGGCGCCGAGCAGTTCCCGCGGGTGATCTTCCAGGATCGCCGCTCCGAGGGCGACGCCTCGCGCACCTCGACCGACTACTCGGAGGACAGCTACTTCTGCCTCTCGTTCCGGGCGGGCGACGAGACGCTCGACGCGACGACGTGCGCCAGCACCTTCAACAGCGACAAGGGCCGCTTCCTCACCGAGCAGGACGTGGCCCGCGGCTATTTCGAGCCGGTCGAGGTCGGCCCGCGCGAGACCCTCGAGCGCACGATGCCGGTCTTCTCGCTCTACCCGCCGCGCCGCGACGTGACGCGCTGCGCGACCGGCGGCTGCTTCGACCACCCGGATGTCGCGCTCTTCGCGAGCGAGGCGCGCCGCGTGATGCCGGAGATCGATTCGGTCACGATGGCCACGCCGCCCGGCGAGACGATGCAGCGGGTGATGTTCACGTGGCCCGAGGACCTCGCCGACGGCGAGTACCGCCTCTTCGTCGAGGTGAACACCGAGCTCGACTACAACGATCACTGGAGCGCCGAGCGCTTCCCGACGCCGCTCGGGCCCGACGGCTCGCCGGCTCACGACGACTACTGGGACTGGTGGGCGCAGACCAACGGCTTCCCCTACCGCGGCCAGCCCTCGGTCGTGTACTCGGTGCCCTTCGCGGTCGGGCCGGGCGCCGATCGCCAGCAGACGGCCGAGCCCACCGGCTACGGCTCACTGAGCGGCTTCGGCGAGGGCGCGGGGCAGATGGCGGCGATGGACGGCACCATCTCGAACGACCCCGCGGAGCACCCGGGCAGCGGCGCGGATCGACTGCACCTGCAGGACGGCACCTGGCGCCTCCGCGTGACGGTGGTCGGGCCCGAGGTCTGCGAGGAGAACACCGCGCCCGGCGGCGTGGACGCGCTCGAGATCACGCAGTACGCCGAGCGCCGCGACTCGCACCGCTACGCGCACCTCGCGTTCCTCGCGGCGGACGACGACCTCGGTGTGGCCGAGTACCAGGTGCGCGTCGCGACGACGCCGATCGTGAGCGAGGAGGACTTCCTGCG
>JAEYRQ010000111.1 GCA_023435545.1 Pseudomonadota bacterium
GACTGGTGCAGGCTCATCACGTCGGGATAGGCGCTCTGCTGGGCCATGGCGAAGAGACCGCCGGCGAGCCCTGCGAACATCGCGGAGATGACGAAGGCGGCCCACTTGAAGCGCCAGACCTCGTAGCCGGCGAAGCGGGCACGTGTCTCGTTCTGCCGGATCGCCTGGAGTATGCGGCCGAAAGGCGAGTTCACCAGGCGCCACAGCAGCAGCACCGTCACCATCAGCAGAACCGCCGCAAGGTAGAACAGCGCGACGTTGTCGTTGAGGTCGATGGTCGTGAAGCCGAGCTCGAGCGGCGGGCGGGGAATACCGAGGAGGCCGTCTTCGCCGCCGGTCACCGAGTGCAGCTTGATCGCGCAGAACCAGAACACCTGGCCGAAGGCGATGGTCATGAGCGCGTAGTAGATGCCGCGGCGATGCGACACGAGCGCTCCGACAAGCGCGCCGGCAAGTCCAGCGGCGAGCACTGCGACCGCAAGGCCGCTCCACAGCCCGACGACGACGCCCTGCTGCCAGAGCCCGAACGCATAGGCACCGATGCCGAGATAGGCGCCGTGGCCGAACGAATGCAGCCCGGCATAGCCGAACAGCAGGTTGAACCCCATCGCGAAGATCATCCAGATGGCGATCTCGACGCCAAGGTACTGGTAGAGGCCCACCGCCGGCAGCCATGCCGGGGCGGTGAGCAAGGCGATGCCGAGCAGGACGATCGGAGCCGACGTCGATGCCGCCGAGCGGGAGGGAACGTCGGCCAGCGAGATCACGATCAGTTCTCCAGTGCGCTCTTGCGGCCGAGAAGCCCGCGGCTGCGGATGCCGACCACGAGGATGAGCAGCAGATACATCGACATCGTCGCCCACGCGCCGGCATAGGCGCCGGTGATGCCGACGGTGAGACCCACCAGGATCGCCGCGATCACCGCGCCCCAGAAGCTGCCGCTGCCGCCGATGACGATGATCAGGAACGCCGGGATGACGACGTCGATGCCGACATGCGGCCGCAACCCCCAGATCGGAACCATCACGATGCCGGCGAGCCCCGCGAGCGCCGCGCCGAATCCGAAGACGAGCAGCCGCAGCTTCGACAGGTCATAGCCGAGCGCGCGCACCATCTCGCTGTCGTGGGCGCCTGCCTTGATGATCGCCCCGTACGGCGTGCGCTCGAGGAACAGCCACACGGCGAGGATCGCGGCGGCGCTGAAGGCCGCGGCGAAGAACTTGTACTTGGAGTAGATCAGGCCTCCGACCAGAACCGGCCCGTTGATCTCCGGCGGCAGGGCAAGATGCTGCTCGCCCGTGCCCCATCCGAGACGGATCAGCTCCTCGATGACGAGGGCCGCGCCGAAGGTCAGCAGCAGGCCATAGAGCGGCGCCTTGCCGTAGGTCGGCCGAAGGCACAGCTCCAGCAGCATGCCCGCCCCGGCTGCCAGGATTGGTGCGAACACCAGTGCGGTCACATAGCGCTGGGCGAGCGGCAGTCCCAGCCACCAGATGCCGAACGCCGTGTCGGCGAACCATCCGCCGCCGAGGATCGTCAGCGCGAAGTAGGCGCCGAGCGCGAACAGCGAGCCGTGAGCGAGGTTGATCACCTCCATCACGCCGACGATCAGCGTGAAGCCGAGCGCGATGAGCGCGAACAGCAGACCGAGCGTCAATCCGTTCAGGATGTGGGGCGGCAGGTCGATCATCACGGGCGCCGGTCGCAACTGCGAGCGGCCGTGGCCATTCGATCGGCCACGGCCGTCGGGGAGGTCTCGACGTTATCAGGCGTCGAAGGTCGGTGTGTCCTCGTAGCTCTCGAGATTGCAGGCGGTCGCCGAATTCGAATCGAACACCGCGTCGGGAGAGCTGTTGGCCAGGATCTCGAACATGTCGTCGCTGTCCACCGGCTTGCTGTTGGCCGAGGCCAGGTAGATCGTCTGCTGCACCTGGTGCGTCTCGGCGTCGATCCACGCCTCGTCGTGCTGCATGCGGTCCTCAGCCGACATGCGGTGGCCTTCGAGCTGCTTGATGACGGCAATGTTGTTGGTGCTGCCGGCACGCTCGACGGCTGCCAGCAGCTCACGGGTCGCCATGTAGCCGTTGTAGAAGACGTTGCCGGGCACCCTCATCTGCGTGTCGGGAAAGCGTTCCTGGTATTTCTTCACGAAATCGGCGACGCCGGGCAGGTCGAGGCGATAGTACCACGTCGTGCCGAACACCCCGAACAGGTTGTCGAGCGGCAGGCCATAGACGTCCGGCCAGTCCTGCTGATTGTTGATCCATGCGGGATCGGCGCCCATGCCAAGCTGGGCGACCTGCTGGCGAAACGCCTTCTGGTCGTCGCCGCCGATCGCGGCGGCCACCACCTGCGGCTTCTGCTGCTGGACGCGAAGCAGCGTCGAGCTGAAGTCACGCGTGCCCTGCGGGATCAGGATCTCCTCCATCACCTCGCCGCCGTACTCGCCGAGCAGCTCCTTCGTCGCCTTCGCGGTGTCGTGGCCCCAGACGTAGTCGTTGGTCAGCAGCATCCATTTCGGACCGAAACGGTCGATCGAGTTCTTGACGGCAGCCTTCGCGAAGTTCGTGCCGTTGCCGTCCCAGACGAACTTGACCCTGTGGCAGTTCTGGCCGCTCTCGGTCGGCGACGACGAGTTGGTGTTCATGTAGAGCACGCCGTACTTCTGCGCGACCTGGCTGATCGCGTTGGCGACGCCTGAATGGACCGCGCCAACGAGGAAGCCGCATTCCTCGCGGGTGATCATGCGCTCCGCGACGCGGCTGCCCGTGGCGGGCGTGGTCTCGGTATCGATGTGGGTGTACTCGACCTTGCGGCCCAACACGCCGCCGCGCTCATTGGCTTCGTCGATAGCCATGATCATGCCGCGGCGATCACTGGCGCCGGAGTTGGCGTACTGGCCGCTGGCGTCCGAGGTCAGTCCGATTCTGATCGGCTTGTCGCTTGCCTGCGCCCACACCCGATTGTGTTTCCACGGTCCCGCGAACGCGGTCAGCGCGCCTCCCGTGGCCGCGGCTCCGAGGAGTGTGCGACGGGTTATCTTCTTCGTGGACATGGTCTCCTCCCTCTGGGGGCAACGAGTCCGTTCGCTGCCCTTGGCTGTAGCCAGCACTTGATAGAAATATTTTCTTCAAGAATGAATTTTCATTCAAACCTTGTCAAGCT
Source organism: Pseudomonadota bacterium (assembly GCA_023435545.1). Classification (GTDB taxonomy): domain Bacteria; phylum Pseudomonadota; class Alphaproteobacteria; order Rhizobiales; family Tepidamorphaceae; genus Tepidamorphus. The sequence goes on from JAEYRQ010000111.1 coordinate 3,166, forward strand.
AGGATTGTGGTGACATGTGACGAACGATCGCGGAGGTTCGAGATTGACCGAGACGCAAGGGGCCGCACCCACGCAGGGCCAGGAGACGTTCGATGTGCTCAGGTCGCGAATCCGCGCGCGCTTCGAGTCGCTGAGCCCGCACCTGCAGCGGGTGGCCCGGGCTGCGCTGGAGCAGCCGAATGACTTCGCGCTGCGCACCACCGTGTCGATCTCCGGCGACCTTGGCGTTCAGCCCTCGACCCTCATCCGCTTCGCCAAGGAGTTCGGCTACAGCGGCTTCTCCGAGATGCAACGCGTATTCCGCCTGCGTCTGATCGAGGGCGCCGCGGACATGCGCGAGCGCGTCTACCGCACACAGGCCTCGCGTCCACCGCCGGATCTCGCCGCCATTCTGGAGGGCTCCATTGCCGCGCTGGAAGCGTCGCTGCAGGAACTGCGGGGGGCCATCGCCACCGGCGACCTCGAACGCGCGGTCAGCATGCTCGACGCGGCCGGACATATCTACATTGCCGGCCTTCGCCGGTCGCGCGCCATTGCCACCTATCTCGCCTACGGGATCACGCGCTCGGAGCGCCAGTGCAGCCTTCTCGATTTCGGGGGTGGCATGGCGGCGCAGCAGGTCGCCAACATGCGGCCTGATGATCTACTCGTCGCGATCGCCTTCCAGCCTTATTCCGAGCCTGTCCTGGACGTCGTGGTCGACTGCCATCTGAGCGGCAAGCCGGTCCTGGCCTTCACCGACATGCCCGACGGCCCCATCGCCCGGCACGCTCGGCTTGCCTTCTGTGTCGACAATGCAGCGACCGGCCGCTTTCGGCCGATTTCCGGTGCCATCGCGCTCGTCCAGGCGCTCGTGTCGGGACTGGCCCAGACTGGCGCAAAGGAGCCGGGAGCGGGTTCCGCGCAGATCTGAGCAGGCCGGATGAAGCTGCAACCGCCTGCGGTCTGATGCACTGCGGCCCCAAGCCGATGCCGAGAAGCCCGTATGCCCCGGCAGGTTGGGCGCGAGTGGCACGGCATTCCGCGACGCGGCGCCTCTCCCGTAGGATCACGCCGGCAGGGATTCCCCGAAACCAAACTCCGGTTGGGGCGGTCAAACCGGCATTGGTCGCTGTTGGTTGTCGTCCTTGGCCGCGAGCGGTCGGGACTCCAGGTCGGGCGTGTCGCGGGACTGGCGGCCGACCAGCTTGACCCAGCGGCGGACGAGGTAGTTGTGCTCGTCCATGGTGGTGTTCCAGACGGCGATGCGGCTCGCACGCTGCCGGTATGAGCCACCCGTCCTTGTCTCGCCGGCACGCACGGTGATCATGCCGTGCGGATCGGGGAGATCGGTCGCGGCCGCGCCGCCGTCGTACCAGTAATCCCATTCAGCGGGCGACAGATGCGCTCGCGCGGTCTCCGTGACCGACATGTAGTAGCCCTGGCGGGCCATCATCGCGCCGGCCCAACCGTCGAGCCACCAGTTCAGGTAGTTGTAGGCGACGTCGAGCATTCGCCCGCTGAGATGCCGCGACAGGCATGCGCCGCCGTGCCAGGCACGATAGCCTTCGATCGGCACCGCCTCGACAACGTCCACGCCACGCTCGCGGAGTTCGGTTATTCCGGGCGACCACATGCTGGCGATCGCCGTCTCGCCCGATGCCATGAAATCGGCCGCCTCGTGGGCGGTGCGCCAGAAGCCGTGGAAATGGCCGGCGCGCTTTCTCGTTTCCAGGAGGTCGATCAGCCTGTCGATCTCCTCGACCGACAGATTGCCGATGTCCTGGAACGACATCTCCCCCAGCGCCTGGGCGGCGAGCGCGGCATCGAAGATGCCGATTGCCGGTTCGTCGACCAATGCCACCCGGCCGCTCCACCGCTCGTCCAGCAGCGCGGCCCACGAGGCGGTCGCCTCGGACCGGCCGTTCACCACCTTCGGCAGGAAGGCGAAGGCATCGAAGTTGTGGACCGTCGGCAGCATGCTGATCGTATGCGTCGGCGCGGCGCCGAGCGAACCGTTCGGCTGGACAAACAAGCGGGTGACGGGCGCGTCGCCGCGGCCAACCGGCGCGTTCGGGCTTATCCGTCCCGTCTTGGTCAGGTCGCTCACCTCGTCCCAGCGGCCGATGCGGCGGAGATCGATCGGCTGGATTGCCCGCCAGAACCAGACGATGTCGAGGTTGTGGAAGCACTGGTCGTAGACGTCATAGGTCGCCGGGGCGACGGCGGCCTTGTGCTGGGCACTCAGGAAATCCAGCACTTCGAACTTCAGATCGATCCCGAGGTCGGCGGCCGCCCGTTCGCGCACGATCTCGAGCAGCGTGATCTCCGTGCCCAGCACCCGCAGCGTCGGGCGGCCGGCCGTGTTGAGGTTCGGAGACTGCGGCTTGAATGGGCGGGTCATGATCCGTTGTCGAATTATCTTGCGGCGCGGGCCTGGTGCAAGCGGTCAGCCGGCGCCCGACATGCGATTGAACGTGTCGAGCGATCGGCGGATGAGCGCGGGATCGAGACCGTCCACGATGAAGACGATGCGCGAGCGCCGGTCGTTATCAGGCCACTCGCGCATGTGAACCGGCGGGTGGACCACATGCTGGACGCCGTGCACTGCCACGGGGCTGCTCTCGCCGGCGAGATTGAGGATTCCCTTGACCCGCAGAACCTTCTGGCCGTGGCGGTTGAGCAGCATGGCCAGCCAGATGCCGAACGCGGTCCAGTCGATCGGCTGGTCGATGACCACAGCAAATGCGTGGATGCGATCGTCACGGTGGTGATGGCCGTGGCCTGCGTCAGGTGCGGGCGGCGCCTGGCGCGTGCCTCCGTCGAACGGCTCGGCGAGCAGCAGCCGGTCCGCCGCGATCGTCTCCTCCGCGGCAAGGGTGATGGTGGCGGCCGGATTGATTGCCGCCAGCCGGGCCAGAAGCCGGTCCGCGACCTCGCGCGCCGCGATGTCGGTCTTGGTGACGACGAGGTGGTCGGCAACCGCAGCCTGGCGCAGCGACTCCTCGTGGGTATCGAGCTGGCCGAGGCCATTGGCAGCATCGACGGTGGTGATGACGTTCGCCAGCCGGAAGTGATGGCGAAGCACCGGGTCCGACCGCACCGTCGACACGATCGGGAACGGGTCGGCGAGCCCGGTGCTCTCGATAACAAGCCGGCGGAAGGGCGAGATCACGCCCTGCGTGCGCTTTGAATGCAACCCGCGGATCGCCTCGGACAGCTCCCCGCGGATCGTGCAGCAGACGCAGCCCGATTGCAGCAGCACCGTCGTCTCGTCGATGCGGTCGAGCAGATGGTGGTCGAGCCCGACCTCGCCGAACTCGTTGATCAGCACGGCGGTGTCGCTGAGGGCCGGATCATCGAGCAGGCGGCGCAGCAGTGTCGTCTTGCCCGAGCCGAGGAAACCGGTCAGCAGGTTGACCGGGGTGAAATCGGGGACGGT
>JAEYRQ010000126.1 GCA_023435545.1 Pseudomonadota bacterium
GGTTGAGGCAGGGCAGGGCGTTGAAGATGCCGCTCGCTTGGCCTCACTGGCAGCACGTCAATCCGGCCGGAGTGCAGCCGAGAGCCGGGATGACGGCGGCGGGTGAGGGCCGGACGGCAGTACGGGCAGAGGCGCGGAACGGAAGGCTTGGAGCATGACCGACGGCGCCTCAACCGGCACGAGGCCGTTCGCCTGGTTCGAGTGGCTGCTGGCCATGCGTTATCTGCGTGCCCAGCGCAAGGCCGGTTTCATCTCGGTCATCGCCGGCTTCTCGTTTCTCGGCATCATGCTGGGCGTCGCCACCCTGATCGTGGTGATGGCGGTGATGAACGGGTTCCGCACGGAACTGATGGACAAGATCCTCGGGCTCAACGGCCATGCCGTGGTCCAGGGCTATGACACGCCTTTCGTGGACTTCGATGCGGTCGACGCGGCAATCGAGACCATCCCCGGAGTGCGCCTGTCCTTTCCCTTCGTCGAGGGCCAGGCGCTCGCATCTTCCGCGCTCGGCGGGTTCGGTGCGCTGGTCCGCGGCATGCGGCAGAGCGACCTCGAGCAGCTCGGCAGCGTCTCGCGCAACATCCTGCAAGGAACGCTCGAGGGTTTCGACGAGGGCGAGGGCATCGCGGTCGGTGTCAGGCTCGCCGAGCGGCTGGGGCTGAGAGCTGGCGACCGGCTGACGCTGATATCGCCACGCGGGGCGGCGACCCCCTTCGGCACGACCCCCCGGATCAAGGCCTATCCGATCGCCGCCGTGTTCGAGATCGGCATGTCCGAATACGACGGGGCATTCATCTTCATGCCGTTCGAGGAGGCGCAGGCCTACTTCAATATGGACGGCATCGCCAGCGGCGTCGAGGTGATGATCGACAACCCGGACAATGTCGATGCCTTGCGCCGATCCCTCGACGAGGTCATCGACCGGCCGTTCTTCGCGTCCGACTGGCGCCAGCGCAACCAGACCTTCTTCTCCGCGCTGGAGGTCGAGCGCAACGTCATGTTCCTGATCCTCACCATGATCGTGCTGGTGGCGGCGCTGAACATCGTCTCCGGCCTCATCATGCTGGTGAAGGACAAGGGCCACGACATCGCGATCCTGCGCACGATGGGCGCGACGCGCGGCGCGGTGATGCGGGTGTTCCTGATCACCGGGGCCTCGATCGGCTTCGTCGGCACGTTCGCGGGGCTGCTGCTCGGGATGGTCATCTGCTGGAACGTCGAATCGATCCGCCAGGGTCTTTCGCGCCTGACAGGCACCGAGCTGTTCTCGCCCGAGCTTTATTATCTCAGCCGGCTTCCCGCCGAAATGGACGCGCGCGAGGTCGTCGTGGTGGTAGCCATGGCTCTGGTGCTGTCGTTCCTGGCGACGCTCTATCCCTCCTGGCGCGCCGCGCGGCTCGACCCCGTCGAAGCGCTGCGCTACGAGTAGCCGATGGACGATGCTCGCCAGGACAGGGAGCCGGAGGCGGGGGACGATCCCCTGATCGACAGGCCGTTTCGCGATCCCGAAGCCCTGGTGCTGGCCGGGGTCGGGCGCTCCTACAGCCAGGGCGAGGCAAGGCTCGATGTGTTGCGTGGCGTCGACCTCGTGGTCTCGCCGGGCGAGATCGTCGGCCTCATCGGCCCGTCCGGTGCCGGCAAGTCGACCCTGCTGCATGTCGCCGGCCTGCTGGAGCGCCCGGACGAAGGCTCGGTCTATGTCGGCGGCAGCGACACGACAGGCCTCGACGATAGCCGGCGCACGGCGCTGAGGCGCAGCGCCATCGGCTTCGTCTACCAGTTCCATCACCTGCTGCCGGAGTTCACCGCGTTGGAGAACGTCGTCCTGCCGCAGCTGATCGCCGGCCTCGACAATGCCGAGGCGAAGCGCCGCGCCGCGGAACTGCTGGCGTTCCTGGGGCTTGGTGAACGCGGCACGCATCGACCGGGCGAACTCTCCGGCGGCGAACAGCAGCGCGTTGCGATCGCCCGCGCCGTGGCCAACGCTCCCCGGATCCTGCTCGCCGACGAACCGACCGGCAATCTCGACCCGGACACCGCAGAGCACGTCTTCGAGATGCTGCTGAAGCTCGCCCACGGGACCGGGCTGGCGGCGCTGATCGCCACCCACAATCTCGACTTCGCCGCGCGCATGGACCGCCGCGTCACCTTGCGGGACGGGCGGATCGTCGAGCTATAGCGCGGCGCGGCGCCTCCGCGCGAGGCAGTGGAAAGGCAGACCGCCGCCCGGATGGATCCGGACGGCGGCTGGTGATTCCGGCGCCGTGACGCGGGCCTACTGGATTTCCGCCCGTGGCCGCGGGGTCGTGGACGTCTCCGCGGGAAGGATCGGGTAGGTGACCGTCGGCAGCGTCCCTGTCAGGGATCCCAGGAAGGCGACGATCGACTCGACCTCGTTATCGTTCAGCTCCTCACCGAGCTGCGAGGTACCCATGATCGCGACCGCGACACCCAGATCCCAGACCCGCCCGGAGTGGAAGTACGGCGCCGTGACCGCGATGTTGCGCAGCGGCGAGGCGCGGAACACGTAGGAGTCGTCGGCGGTCTTGGTGACCTCGAACCGCCCCTTGTCGTTCTCGGGCAGGACTTCCGCGCCCGGCTTCTCGATCAGGCCGAACGGATAGTAGCCGTGTCCGCCGACATTCACTCCGCTGTGGCAGGCCGCGCAACCCTTGTCCATGAACAGGGCGAGGCCTTGCTTCTCGACGTCCGTCAGTGCCTCGTCGTCGCCATTGAGATAGGCATCGAACGGCGAGGGCGTGATCAGCGTCGCCTCGAAGGCCTCGATCGCCTTGGCCATGTTGTCGAAGGTGACCGGATCCGCCTCGTCGGGGAACGCCGCCTTGAACCACGCCACGTATTGCGGCATCGAGTTGAGCGTGGCGACGACCTGGTCCGGGGTGTTGGCCATCTCGACGCCCGCCTGGACCGGGCCCTTGGCCTGCGCCTTCAGGTCCTCGGCCCGGCCGTCCCAGAACTGCGCCTCGTTGAGCACGGCGTTCAGCACCGTCGGCGAGTTGCGCGGGCCGCGCTGCCAGCCGTGACCGATCGACGTTTCCAAGTTGTCGTCGCCGCCTGTCGCCAGGTTGTGGCAGGAGTTGCAGCTGAACACGCCGCTGGCAGACAGGCGCGGGTCGAAGAACAGCGCCTTGCCGAGTTCGATCTTCTCCGGCGTGATCCGGTTGTCCTGCACCGCCGGAATGGTCGAGGGCAGCGGCTTGAACAGCTCGAGGGCCTGCTCGCGCAATTCCTCGGCGGTAGAGATGGATACGGCGCAGACCAACGCCACGGCCGTCGCCGTGGCGGTACGCAGGATTCTCTTCATGGCTTGCCTCGTTCGGGTTCGCCGCGACCCGCTGACCTCGCCGGTCCCGGCTGTGGCTCCCCTCGCCATCGCGCGAGGGGCATTCGGACTACTTTTTCACTGGAACAAACCTAATCGCGACGAGGGACAGCGATTTGACCTACATCAACCATAAGGTGAGCCGAATGTCGCAGGATTCTTGATGAATGTCTGGTCAGGCCGCGCCCGACAGGGCGAGGATGCCGTCGGCCACGAACTGCACCGCCAGGGCGGCCAGCACAACGCCGAGCAGGCGGGTCACCACCATCCGCACCGTCTTGCCCATGAGACGATCCAGCGGGACTGCGACCAGGAGGATGAGCAGCGTCGCCGACAGCACCGCCAGGATGACGCCGACCACCAGGGCGAGCCTGACGGGATCGGCGCCCGCCGGCGCGGCGAGCAGGATCACCGCCGTGATGGCGCCGGGACCCGCCAGCAGCGGTACCGCCAGCGGAACCGCGGCCACATCGTCGTGCGGTTCTTCGGCGACGGAGCGCTCGGCGGTCGATGTCTTCCGCTGCTGGCGCTTCTCGAACACCATCTCGAAGCTGATCCAGAACAGCAGTAGCCCGCCGGCGACGCGAAAGGCGGGAAGCGTGATCCCCATCGCACCGAGCAGCCACTGTCCGATCAGCGCGAACAGCACCAGCACCGCTGTCGCGATGATCACCGCCCGCATTGCCACAAGCCGGCGCTGCCGGGCGGTGCGGTCGGCCGTGAGGGCGACGAATATCGGGGCGATGCCGATCGGCTCGATGATCACGAACAGCGTCACGAAGGCCGAGATCAGGCTTTCCAGGTTCATGTCCCCTCCGGCGACACAGCGCCGCACAATCACCCAGGACGGAGTCTGATCCGTCCTGGGTGGCGGTTCAAGCCACCGGTTATCAGGTCGCAGTCTCCGCTCCCGGAGCGGCTATGGGAAACCACCTTCGGCCGGCCTCATAATCGCCTGATTTTTCGATAGAAATGGCCTGTGAATAGTTGCCCTCCGGGTTTGCCCGCGCGCCCCGGAATCGGGTAGAACAAAGCTCCTCGGAACCCTCCGGAAGAGATTACCTTGGCAGAGTCAGAACTTCCCCCGTCCGGCGATGCGATGCCGGGCGCGCCGAGCGACATTCGCCCGGTCTCCATCACCGACGAGATGCGCCGCAGCTATCTCGACTACGCGATGAGCGTGATCGTCAGCCGCGCGCTGCCGGATGTCCGCGACGGCCTGAAGCCGGTGCATCGGCGCATCCTCTTCTCGATGCATGAGAACGGCTACGAGTGGAACAAGCCGTACAGGAAGTCGGCCCGCGTGGTCGGCGACGTGATCGGTAAGTACCACCCGCACGGCGACCAGTCGATTTACGACGCGCTGGTGCGCATGGCGCAGGAATTCTCCATGCGCCTGCCGCTGCTCGACGGGCAGGGCAACTTCGGCTCGATCGACGGCGATCCGCCCGCGGCGATGCGCTACACCGAGGTGCGCCTGGCCAAGGTCGCCCAGGCGATGCTCGAGGACATCGACAAGGATACCGTCGATTTCCAGGACAACTACGACAATTCCGAGCGCGAGCCGACCGTCCTTCCGGCCCGCTTCCCCAACTTGCTGGTCAACGGCGCCGGCGGCATCGCGGTCGGCATGGCGACTAACATCCCGCCGCACAATCTCGGCGAGATCGTAGATGCCTGCATCGCCTGGATGGAGGATCCCGCGCTCGATTTCGAGCGGCTGATCGAACTGGTTCCCGGCCCCGACTTCCCGACCGCCGGCATCATTCTCGGCCGCGGCGGCATCCGGCAGGCCTACACCACCGGCCGCGGCTCGATCATGATGCGCGGCCGCGTGCACACCGAGACCGTGCGCAAGGAGCGCGACGCCCTCGTCGTCACCGAGATTCCCTATCAGGTAAACAAGGCCTCGATGATCGAGAAGATCGCCGAGCTCGTGCGCGACAAGCGCGTCGAGGGCATCTCCGACATCCGCGACGAATCCGACCGGCAGGGCATGCGGGTGGTGATCGAGCTGAAGCGCGACGCGATGGCCGACGTCGTGCTGAACCAGCTCTACCGCTATTCGCCGCTGCAGACGAGCTTCGGCGTCAACATGGTGGCGCTGAACGGCGGCCGGCCGGAGCAGATGACGCTGCTCGACATGATCCAGGCCTTCGTCACCTTCCGCGAGGAGGTTGTGGGCCGCCGGACCAAGTTCCTGCTCGGCAAGGCTCGCGATCGTGCCCACGTGCTGGTCGGCCTGGCGATCGCGGTCGCCAATATCGACGAGGTGATCCACCTGATCCGCACCGCGCCGGATCCCGCGTCCGCCCGCGAGGCACTGATGGCGCGCGACTGGCCGGCCAAGGACATGGCCCCGCTGATCGAATTGATCGCCGACCCGCGCCACCGCCTCAACGAGGACGGCACCTACCGCCTGTCGGAGGAGCAGGCGAGGGCAATCCTCGACCTGCGCCTGCAGCGGCTCACCGCGCTCGGGCGCGACGAGATCGGCGAGGAACTGCACAAGCTCGGCGAGGCGATCTCCGACTACCTCGACATCCTGCGGTCGAGGGCACGCATCCAGGGCATCGTCCGCGACGAGCTGACGGCGATCAAGAACGAGTTCGGGACGCCCCGGCGCACCGAGATCGTGGAGGCCGAGAGCGACTTCGAGGACGAGGACCTGATCCAGCGTGAGGACATGGTCGTCACGGTAAGTCACGCCGGCTACATAAAGCGGGTGCCGTTGTCTACCTATCGTTCGCAGCGCCGAGGCGGCAAGGGCCGCTCCGGCATGACCACGCGCGACGAGGACTTCGTTACCCGGCTGTTCGTCGCCTCCACGCACGCGCCGGTGCTGTTCTTCTCCTCGCGCGGCATGGTCTACAAGATGAAGGTCTGGCGCCTGCCGATCGCCGCCCCCCAGGCGCGCGGCAAGGCACTGGTCAACCTGCTGCCGCTGGTCGAGGGCGAGCGGATCACCACGATCATGCCGCTGCCGGAGGACGAGGAGAGCTGGGCGGCGCTCGACGTGATGTTCGCGACCAATCGCGGCACCGTCCGGCGCAACAAGCTCTCCGACTTCGTCCAGGTGAACCGCAACGGCAAGATCGCCATGCGCCTCGACGAGGGCGATGCGATCGCCGGCGTGTGGACGTGCTCGGAGCACGACGACATCCTGCTGACCACTGCGCGCGGCCAGTGCATCCGCTTCCCGGTCACCGAGGTGCGTGTCTTCAAGGGGCGGGACTCCACCGGCGTGCGCGGTATCGCCCTCGGCGGCGGGGACACGGTGATCTCGATGACCGTGCTGCGCCATTTCGATGCGACGCCGGCCGAGCGCTCGTCCTACCTCAAGATGCGCCGGGCACTCGCCGGTGAGGTCACTGAGGAAACGCAGGATGATAGCGAGCCCGAGGCCGGTAACGGCATTGAATTGGGCGAGGCCCGCTACGCGCAGATGAGTGCCGCCGAGCAGTTCGTGCTTACCCTTTCAGCCAACGGCTACGGCAAGCGCACCTCCTCCTTCGAGTACCGGGTGACCGGCCGCGGCGGCAAGGGGATTGTCGCCATGGTCGTCAACGATCGGAACGGCCCGCTGGTCGCCTCCTTCCCGGTGGATGAATCCGACCAGATCATGCTTGTGACCAATGGTGGTCAGCTGATCCGGGTGCCGGTGCACGGGATCCGCGTCGCCGGCCGCAATACCCAGGGTGTCATCGTCTTCAACACTTCGAAGGACGAAGAGGTCGTCTCCGTCCAGCGCGTCAGCGAGGAGGAGGATGCAGGCGAAGAAATCGACGGCGAAGCTGAGGGGGGGGCGGACGGCGAGGCCGGTCCGGGGGACTTGCCGGACCCCTGAGATCGTGTCTTGGCTGGACGGATCCGCTGCAACGGGGGTCCGTCCATGTCCGTCGAACTCTATCTCGCCTATGTTGCCGCCTGCATCGTCATCGTCATCGTTCCGGGACCTACCGTCACGGTGATCATCGCCAACTCGATGACCTACGGCACCCGCGCCGGTCTGCTCAACGTGGCAGGCACCCAGATCGGTCTGGCCCTGATGATCGGGGTGCTGCTGGTCGGCCTGACCTCGATCATCGAGACGATGGGCTGGTGGTTCGACTGGCTGAGGCTTGCTGGAGCCGCCTATCTTATCTGGATCGGCTGGAAGCTGCTGACCTCGAAGGGTGCGATCGATACCGATGATGCGCCCGCGGCGCCGCGCGGCGGCTTCGTGCTGCAGGGCCTGCTGGTCATCCTGTCCAATCCCAAGGCGCTGCTGTTCTTCGGCGCCTTCATCCCGCAATTCGTCGATCCGACCGCGGACTACATCGGACAGGTGATCCTGCTCGGCGCGACCTTCATGGCCGTTGCGACGGTCCTGGACGGCGCCTATGCGGTGCTGTGCGGAAAGGCGGGCGCCATCCTGACCCGGCAGCGGGTGAGGATGGTCTCGCGCCTGTCGGGCCTGTTCCTCATTGGTGGCGGTGTCTGGCTCGCCTTCACGCGAGCCCGATAGGCCGAACGGGAGGCGTTCCGGCCTATCCGCCGATGGAGATGCGGTACAGTTCCTCGCGCCGCTGGCGGATCGTGCGGTCATCCACCTCGATCCGCCGGATCGTGCGGGTCGCGGTCTCGGCCGATGGGTGGAGGACGCATTCCGCCTCGAGATAGGGCCAGACGGCGTCCGGACAGGCCGGCGCCTTGACCGCGCCGGGGTTATGGATGGTCGCGCGCAGATCCAGAGTAACGGCACCCTCGCGAGATGCCTCCGCCTCTCCGGGCTCGTTCGCGATCGCGAATGCGAGAATGCCGGCGATCGCGCACAAGGTCACAGGTGCATAGCGATTGATGAAGTTCATGTCTTGACGCCCCAGATCTTCGGAATTGCCCCGATTGTTGAAGGCGATCATACGGATCAACTCTGAACGAAGGCCGAATCGGCCGTTCAGGTCTCGTTCATCCTGAATATTCGGTTACACTCGCCGGCGAGGCGAAACTGGCTGTCGCGACTTGTGTGGCGGCGCCCGGCGGGCTATCCACGCGCCATGATCCGCATCGGCCTCTATTCCGGCTCGTTCGACCCCGTAACCAACGGCCACCTCGACATCATCGGGCGTGCCGCCCGCATGGTGGACATGCTGGTGGTCGCGGTCGGCGTCCACCACGGCAAGAAGGCACTGTTCGAACCGGCCGAGCGCTGCACCATGATCGACCAGGAGGCGGCCGGGCTGGGGGCCGCGGCCGGGGCGGAGCTGCGCGTGGTGACCTTCTCGGGTCTGGTGGTGGACGCCGCGCGCGAGGCAGGCGCGGCCATCATCATACGCGGCCTGCGCGACGCGACGGACTTCGACTACGAGATGCAGATGGCCGGCATGAACGGTTCCATGGCGCCGGATGTCGACACTGTCTTCCTGGGCGCTTCGGCCGGATGCCGCCACATTGCCGCCAGCCTCGTGCGGCAGATCGCCCGCATGGGCGGCGATGTTTCGGCATTCGTGCCGGCGGCGGTCGCCCGGCGGCTGAAGGAAATCAACGGATGAAGCTGTCTGTGGTCCGCCTGGCGGGAGGGCTCGTGGTGGCCCTGGGGCTTGCCGCGCCCGCCTTGGCGACCGAGACGATGCACTGCGCCGCGCTCGACGATTCCGAGACCTATGTCGAGATGAATGTCGGCTTCGCCGCCGTAGAATCGCTGTCCTGGATACGCATCGGCACCGGCGACGAATTCTGGACCTCGCTGGCGCCCGATCTCGCCGAGGACCCGGCGGCAATTGCTGTGACGATCGCCCAGTCCTACTCCGACGCGCGCGGTCTCGCCGTCGACGTCGCCGACGACGACGTCAACAACCTGGTTTTCTCGGTGCGCATCTTCCGCATCGAGGAGGCCGACACGATCCACCAGTACGGCTGGCTGCACCTGCACGGCCGCTCCGTTCACCCCATAGCCTGCGATGGTCCCTGACATGAGCATGATCTCCCGCGTGGCGGCGGTTCTGATTGCCGCCCTTTTCCTCGCGCTTCCCGTATCCGCCCAGGCGCCCGATCCCGAGAACACGCTGATCCTCGAGGTGCCGTCCGGAAAGGTGGTGATCCGCCTGCGGCCCGACCTCGCCCCCGGCCACGTCGAGCGGATCAAGACGCTCACCCGCGAGGGCTTCTATGACGGCGTGCCGTTCCATCGCGTGATCGACGGCTTCATGGCCCAGTCCGGCGACCCCACCGCCACCGGTACCGGCGGGGCCAAGTACCCGGACCTGAAGGCCGAATTCACGCAGACCCTGTTCGAGCGTGGCGTCCTCGGCATGGCGCGCACCTCCAACCCGGACAGCGCCAACAGCCAGTTCTTCATCATGTTCGCGCCGGCCCCCCACCTGAACGGCCAGTACACGGTGTTCGGCGAGGTGATCCAGGGCATGGATCACGTCGACGCGCTCAAGAAGGGCAGCGCCGCGCAGAACGGCATGGTCAGCGGCCCCGACAAGATCGTCAGCGCCAAGATCGCCGCCGACGCCAACTGATTCGCGCGCGAGCGCGCAACGAGGAGAACACCCATGTCCCAGTACGCCGATCCTGAGAACACGCTCGTCATGGAGACGACGAAGGGCAAAGTCGTCATCGAGATGCGTCCGGACCTCGCCCCCGGCCACGTCGCCCGTATCAAGGAACTGGCGCGCGACGGCTTCTACGACGGCATCGTCTTCCATCGCGTGATCGACGGCTTCATGGCTCAGACCGGCTGCCCGCATGGCACCGGCACCGGCGGCTCCGGCAAGAAGCTGAAGGCCGAATTCAACGCCGAGCCGCACAAGCGCGGCACTGCCTCGATGGCGCGGGCCGCCAACCCGGATTCCGGCGACAGCCAGTTCTTCATCTGCTTCGAGGACGCGCCCTTCCTCGACCGCCAATACACGGTCTGGGGCAAGGTGATCGAGGGCATGGAGAACGTCGACCAGATCAAGCGCGGCGAACCGGTGCGCGATCCCGACAGCATCGTCTCGATGAAGGTCGCCGCGGACCTGAACTGACGGGCCCACGGGCACGGATGCCGTATCGCTTTGCTGCAGTGCTATAGCTGGCACGATGGAATCGCGCGGAGACACAGAGATGTCCGGACCCGACGGCGATGGCGCGGACGGTAGCCGCGGACCGGCATGGATCGGTGCCGCGATCCTGATCGCGATCGGCCTCGTCTATCTGTTCCGACACATGGGCGTCCATGTGCCGGATGACTGGTGGGCGATCTTCATCCTGATCCCGGCCGTCGCCTCTCTGGTGCGCGCGTGGCAGGTCTATGTCAGGGACGGCCTCTCGGGCGAGGCTGCGCGCGCGTTGCTCGGCGGGCTCGTACTCGTCGCGATCACCCTTGTCTTCCTGCTGGGCCTGCACGTGGACTGGGGCCTGCTATGGCCCGTCCTGCTGATCCTCATCGGCATCGGAGCACTAGTCCGGGCCTACCTTAAATAGTTCGCGGCGTCTTCGCGGCCCGCGCAGCCGGTTCGCCCGGCAGGAGTTCATGCGCGTCGATCTGTTCGATTTCGAGCTTCCGCAGGAGCGTATCGCCCTGCGCCCGGTCGAGCCGCGCGATGCGGCGCGGATGCTCGTGGTGCGTCCGGACGGGGCGCCGGAGCTTGACGATCGGGGCGTGCGCGACCTTTCCGATCTGCTCGCGCCGGGCGACCTGATGGTCTTCAATGACACGCGCGTCATCCCCTCGCGCCTCACGGGCCGCAGGATCGGGCGCGGGCAAGGCGAGCCCAGCATCGAGGCGACGCTGCACATGCGCCTCGACGGCTCTCGCTGGAAAGCCTTCGTGAAGCC
>JAEYRQ010000187.1 GCA_023435545.1 Pseudomonadota bacterium
TCTCTGGCCCGCTGCTCGACCGCATCGACATCCGGCTCGAGGTTCCCGCGATCAGCGCTGCCGACCTGATCCTGCCGCCGCCGGCGGAAGGCAGCGCCGAGGCAGGCGCCAGGGTCGCCGCGGCGCGGGAGGTGCAGGCCGACCGCTATGCCGCCCTCGGGCTCGACGGCGTACGCACCAACGCCGCCTGTCCGTCCCGCCTGCTAGAGGAGATCGCCCGGCCGGATGCGGCCGGCCTGGCTCTGCTGCGCGATGCGGCGGAGGCGCTGAAGCTGTCGGCGCGCGGCTTCCATCGGGTGCTGCGGGTCGCCCGGACGCTCGCCGATCTGGAGGCGAGCCCCGCCGTCGGGCGTATCCATATCGCCGAAGCGATCGGTATGCGCGCCGCCGGCTCAACGGTGCTGGCAGCGGCGTGACGCGATCCTTGTGCCACGAGGGGAGGGTGGCCTGAGAGGAGCCGGGGACCGGGGGCGACCTTCCCAATGGGCGTCCACCGGCCCTGTAGCCCTGACTGCGCCGCAACCCGATCTTAATCGCGAGCGTGTAGCGAACGGGGTAAGTCGCGCAGTCCAGCGATGCGCGATGTCCGGGACCACTCGACCGCCGATGCCGATCCGCCCCTCCACCAGACGCGTCGATCCGCGCCTCGCCCTCGCCGGCCTGAGCCTTGCGGCCGCGGCCTTCTGGCTCATTGCGGCAATGGTTGCCTCGCTGGCTCCGCCGCCTTGGAGCGAGCCCGCGGCGACGCTCGTATCCTGGGCGCTCGCCGGATTGCTGGTACTCGGCCCGCTGCTGGCGATCCTGATCTTCCGCGCAGCGCGCAGCGAGCGCGGGCTCGCCAACGCGGGCGCCTATCTGGCCGGGCGGCTCGAGGATGCGCAAGACCGGATCTGGGAGCTGTCCGAGGATCTTGGGCGCTACCGCGACCTGATGGAGGCGCAGGGGGCAATTCTCGTTCGGCGGGACCGCGATGGCCACCTCACCCATGCCAATGACCGCTTCTGCGCCATGTTCGGCCTCGACCGTTCGGCCGTGCTCGGCACCCGCGCCATGCCGCATCCCCTCGACGACCCCGACCGCCCGGCACCGAACGGTGTTCCTGCCGCCGCCTTCGAGGCCCGCTACCGCACGGTCGATGGCATCCGCTGGATCCACTGGCAGGACGTCCCGGTGCGCGACGATGCCGGGCGCGTGCTGGAGGTTCAGAGCATCGGGCGCGACGTCACGGGCCGTAAGGAGGCCGAGGAGGCGCTGCGCCGCGCCCGCGATGAGGCGGAGGCCGGCAACCGCGCGAAGTCGCGCTTCCTGGCCGCGCTGAGCCATGAGATCCGCACGCCGATGAACGGCGTCATCGGCATGTCGGACCTGCTGCTCGACACCGGCCTGACGCCGGAGCAGGCGACTTACGCCCGCTCGGTTCGCACCTCTGCTGCTAGCCTGCTCGGCATGATCGACGAGATTCTCGACTTCTCGCGCATCGAGGCCGGCCGCATCGAGCTGACTGACGAGCCGTTTGCGATCGCCCCGCTGGTGGAGGACGTCGCCGAGCTGCTGCAGCCTCGCGCAGAGGAAAAGGGCCTTGAACTTTGCGTTTTCGTGTCCGCCGAGGCGCCCCCCGTCGGCTTCGGCGACGCCGACCGCGTCCGCCAGGTACTGGTCAACCTCGCCGGAAACGCGATCAAATTCACCGACCGCGGCGGCGTCGCCGTTAAGGTCACGCCCGCCACCGACGGCCCGGGCTTCCTGATCGAGGTCCGCGACACCGGGATCGGCGTCCCCGCCGAGGCGCTGGAGCGGATCTTCGAGGAGTTCGAGCAGGCCGAGGGCGGCCCGTCGCGCCGTCATGGCGGCACCGGACTGGGACTTGCCATCTGCCGGCGCCTGGTCGCGGCGATGGGGGGCCGGATCACGGTGTCCTCTACCCCCGGCCAAGGCAGCGTGTTCAGCGTCCGACTGCCCCTCGCCTCGACCGATGCCGCGCTCCGCAGCGGGCACCGCCGGCTGCTGGACGGTCGCAGCATCCTGATCGCTGCGCCCTTCTCGCTCCTCCGGCGCTCCCTCGCCGAGGCGCTTGGTGAGGAGGGGGCACGGGTCGAGGCCGTGGCGAAGGGTCCAACGCTTGCGGCGCGCCTGGCGTCGGCGCGCCACTACGACGCGGCGATCGTCGATCTGCCGCTCGCCGATTCAGCCGAGCCCGCGCGGCTGCCGACGGTCGTGCTGGTGACGCCGGCGAGCCGGCAAGCCCTTCCGGAACTCATCCGCCAAAGGGGCTTCGCCGGATATCTGGTCAAGCCTGTGCGGCGCCAGTCGCTGCTCACACGGCTCGGTGTCGCGTGCGGTGCGACGAAGAGCGCCGCCGCCGGGTTGAAGCTGTCGGCAGAAATCGCGAGCGAGCCACTCGACATCCTCCTGGCCGAGGACAACGATGTGAACGCCGTTCTCACCGAGGCGCTGCTCGCGCGCATGGGGCACCGGGCCGAACGCGCCCGCGACGGCCTGGCCGCCGTCGAGATGTACCGGGCCGCGCAACGTGCGCGGCGACCGTTCTCGGTGGTCCTGATGGATATCCACATGCCGGGTCTCGATGGGCTCGAGGCGACACGGCGCATCCGCGCTCTGGGGCGTGACCCGGACGCTGTCCGGCCGATCATCGTGGCCCTCACCGCCAATGCCTTTGCCGAGGACCGCTCCGCCTGCCTCGACGCGGGGATGGACGGCTTCCTCGTCAAGCCGCTCACCCGCGAGGCCCTGGCGGCGTGCCTGGCACAGGCGTCCTCGACGTCCGTCCGCCCCCGTATCCGGCCCGGCCGGCACTGAAAGCTGTCCGGGCTTCTGCCCGCCTGGTTCCCCTCCGATTCGCCGCGTTCATGATTGTCACGGAACTGTCGGCGAACTATGTTTCTTAGCGTGAAGGACAAAGGGGGCGGGAACCCCGAATCGGGTGCCTGACGGTAACCCGGGCCTTCGGGGGAGGCTCGCTGACAGGTGCGGCACAGGGGCCAGATGCGACTGACGAACAGGTTCAGCCCCGGTCGGTTCGTGCGCAAGTTCGGACCTGTGGCCGGGTTCACGCCGATGACGTTCGAATTCGGGCGCTCACGTCAGCCTGCGCCGGACAGTTTCGGACGGATCGGTTCCCTCGAGGTGCGGCTGGCGCGCAGCGCCGCCGAGGTGCGCATGGCGCAGAGCCTGCGCTACCGCGTATTCTACCGCGAGATGTCGGCGCAGGCCGGCGCCGGCCACAAGTTCCTGAGACGCGACGTCGACGGCTTCGACGGGATTTGCGATCACCTGCTCGTGATCGACCATGACCCGCCCGCGGGCCTGCGCCGCCGCCGCAAGCCCGCCGTCGTTGGCACCTACAGGCTGCTGCGCCAGGACGTCGCCGAACAGTATGGCGGGTTCTACACGGCCGACGAGTTCGAGATCGCCGACCTCGTCGAGCGCCACCGGCCGAAGCGTTTCCTGGAACTCGGACGCTCCTGCGTCCTCAAGGAGTACCGCAACAAGCGGACCGTCGAACTCCTGTGGATGGGCTGCTGGGGCTATGTCCAGCACCACGAGATCGACGTGATGATCGGCTGCGCCAGCCTCGAGGGAACCCGTCCCGACCTTCTGGCGATGCCGCTCTCCTTCTTGCATCACCACGCCGCCGCGCCGGACGAATGGCGAATCCGCGCGCTGCCATCGCGCTACGTGCCAATGAACCGGATGGCCGCGGAGGCGATCGACGCGCGCGCTGCGCTGCATGCCCTGCCGCCGCTGGTGAAGGGCTATCTGAGGCTAGGCGCCCATGTCGGCGACGGGGCGGTCGTCGACCACCAGTTCGGCACCACCGACGTCTGCATCGTGCTGCCGGTCTCGTCGATCAACCCGCGCTATTTCGGCCACTTCGGCGCACCGAAGGAACGGCTCTCCTGACGGCGCCGCCGCCGCCGCGCCGCCCGGAGCCCGCACCTCAACCGCCGATGTTGTAGGCGGCAATCGAAGCCATGTTGACGATGTCCGCATCGGTCGCGCCGAGGCCGACGATCTGCACCGGCTTGTCGAGGCCGACGAGCAGTGGCCCGATCACGGTCGAGCCGCCGAGTTCCTGCAGCATCTTCGTCGAGATCGCGGCGGAGTGGATCGCCGGCATCACCAGCACATTGGCGGGACCCGACAGCCGGCAGAACGGGTAGGCCGCCATCGCCTCGCGGTTCAGCGCGACGTCGGCCGACATCTCGCCGTCGTACTCGAAGTCGACATGACGTTTGTCGAGGATCTTCACCGCCTCGCGGACGCGTTCGGAGCGCTCGCCGCTCGGATGGCCGAAGGTGGAATAGGCCAGCAGCGCCACCCGCGGCTCGTAGCCGAGCCTGCGTGCGACGCCCGCCGCCTCCTCGGCGATCGCCGCAAGCTCCTCGGCGCCGGGCATCTCATGGATCGCGGTGTCGGCGACCAGCACGGTGCGGCCCCGCGCCAGTGCCATCGACACGCCGATCACCCGGTGACCGGGCTTTGGGTCGATCACCCGGCGGATGTCCTCCAGCGCGATCGAGTAGTTGCGGGTGACGCCGGTGATCATCGCGTCGGCGTCCCCGGTCGCCACCATGCAGGCGGCGAATGTGTTGCGGTCGGTGTTGACCAGCCGCTGGCAGTCGCGCAGCAGGTAGCCTCGCCGCTGCAGGCGGGCATAGAGGTAGTCGGCATAGTCCTTGTTGCGCCGCGACAGGCGTGCGTTGACGATCTCGATGTCGTCGCGCGGCTCAAGGCCGAGCCCGGCCATCGTCTCCAGCACCTGCTGGTCGCGGCCGACCAGAAT
>JAEYRQ010000210.1 GCA_023435545.1 Pseudomonadota bacterium
ACCTTATCCGGGACGTCCACCTGGCGCTCTCGGGACTGGGCAATCCGGTCGTGGCTCCCGAACCGCTGGTTCCCGCGGTTCCCGTCAAGAAGTCCGAGACGAGCGACTACATCGTCTGCCTCGAGGACGGGAAGAAGTTCAAGACGCTGAAGCGGCATCTGGCGATCCATTACGGGCTGACCCCGCAGCAGTATCGCGAGAAGTGGGGACTGCCGGCTGACTACCCGATGGTCGCGCCGGCCTATGCAGAGGCGCGCTCGCAGCTCGCCAAGAGCATCGGCCTGGGTCAGAAGCGCGAAGCCGCGCCCGCCCCCAAGACCGGACGCGGCCGCACCGCCAAGGCGAAAGCCCCCGCACGGAGCCGCGCCAAGGCAACCGCGGAGTAGCGGCGGACGCGATCGGAC
The DNA here is from genome assembly GCA_023435545.1 of Pseudomonadota bacterium. Taxonomy (GTDB): domain Bacteria; phylum Pseudomonadota; class Alphaproteobacteria; order Rhizobiales; family Tepidamorphaceae; genus Tepidamorphus. Next base: position 405 of record JAEYRQ010000210.1, read on the forward strand.
GCCGAGGGCGGCGCCTCAGCGGAGCCGCCCGATACTTTTCAGCGTCAACTGGCCGAGACGCCGGCGTCTGAGTCGAAGACCTGCAATCGACTGCGGTCGCTCGCACCAGGATCGAGCCGCCTCTGATGCGCGCCTCAGCCGCGCGTCTCCAGCGACAGGCTGTTTTCGCCGAACCCGAGCTTCACGGTGGCCGGCGCGCTTTCGGCGACCACCTTGCCGCGCCGGATCACCTTCAGTCGCGGCAGTCTCAGGCGGATCGCCTCGATCGGGTCGCTGGCCTGGTGGATGACGAGGTCGGCGTTGCAGCCCTTCGCGATGCCGTAGCCCTCGAGCCCCATGATCTTCGCCGGAGCCGTGGTGACGCACTCGAAGACGTCGTGCATGCCGGTTCGGCTCGACATATGCGCGGCGTGCACCGCCATGAAGGCGACGTCCAGCATGTCGCCCCGCCCCAGCGGATACCAGGGGTCCAGCACGCTGTCGTGACCCATCGCCACTGTGCAGCCGGCCTCCATCAGTTCCGGGATGCGGGCGAGCCCGCGGCGCTTCGGATAGGTGTCGAAGCGGCCCTGCAGGAACATGTTGGCGAGCGGGTTGGTGGCGACGTGGAGGTTCGCCTTCGCCATCATGGTGATCAGCCGCGCCGCGTAGAAATTGTCCATCGAGTGCATCGATGTCAGGTGCGAGCCGGTGACGCGGCCCTGCAGCCCGAGCCGCATGGTCTCGTAGGCCAGCATCTGGACGTGGCGCGAATTCGGATCGTCGTTCTCGTCGCAGTGCAGGTCGACCATCAGCCCGCGCTCGGCCGCGAGCGCGCAGAGCTTCTGGACGGACTCCTGGCCGAGCTCATAGGTCGGCTCCAGATGCGGGATGCCGCCGACCACTTCGACGCCCATGTCGAGCGCGCGGGTGATATTGTCCGGCATCTGGGGTGAAGAGAAATACCCCATCTGCGGGAAGGCGACGTATTGCAGGTCGATGTACGGCGCCATCTCGCGCTTAACGTCGAGCAGCACCTCGACCGCCATCAGGTCGGACGGGGTGACGTCGACATGGCTGCGGATCGCGAGCATCCCCTGCGACACCGCCAGCCGGCAATAGGCGAGCGCGCGGCGGCGGAAGTCGTCGGAATTAAGCGTCGGCCGGATCTCGCCCCACAGCCGGATGCCCTCGGCGAGCGTACCGGTCTCGTTGTACTTGCCGCCGGTTCCCAGCGCGAGCGTCGCATCGAGATGGAAATGCACGTCGACCAGCGGCGCCGAGACCAGCCGTCCGCCGGCGTCGATCGTCTCCCCGGCGCCCTCCGGGGGGCTGCCAGACCCGACCTCGGCGATCCTGCCGCCGCTGACGGCGATCCACTGGCCGGTCCGGCCGTCGGGAAGGTTGGCATTGGTGATCACGAGGTCGAGGGCCATCGGTCAGGGCTCCATGTCGGCGAAGGCTGCGGTGATGTGGCGGGCGAGATCGGGGACGAGGCCGTCGACGACGGCGCGCCCCTTGTCCGCGCTCGCCGAGGCGGCCGACGAGAGCACACCGTGCGCGGGGATCGGCCGCGTGTCGACGGGAAATGTCTCGTAGGGCGGTAAGTCCGCCGGCGGATCGTCTGGGATAAGGTCCATTTGCACGAGATCGGGCCTCAGATGCAGCATGACCGAGGTCTCCATGACCGCGGCATGCTCCAGATCCCATGACAACAGCCCGTCCGGGAACAGCACGGCCTCGAGATCGTTCGAGATCGTGGTCCAGTAGCCGAGGCGGATCACCCGCATGTCGGTGACGCCGTCGCGGCGCAGATTGACCAGCGCCCGCTCGACGGCCTCGACCAGGAACGGCTGGTTCTCCGAATGGCCGTCGAGCAGCACCAGTTTCTTCACCCCGTGCCGCCCGAACTCCTCGACGAGATCGGCGAGCATCGTCGCGTAGGTCGAGCCCCACAGGCTGGTCGTGCCGACGAAATGGTTGCCACCGCCCGATTTCGGCTGCGAGCGGCAACCGTAGACGAAGGCCGGCGCCACCAGCGCCCCGATCCGCTCCGCCACCATCTCCGCCAGCATCGAGGGGATGATGGTGTCGGTCGCCAGTGGCAGATGCGGCCCGTGCTGCTCGAGCGCCCCGGCTGGCACGATCACCACCGGCCGCCCCGCCCGCAGCCGGTCCGCATAGTCCATCCAAGTCATGTCGGCGATGCGCACCGCCAGTGTCTCCCATTTGCGATTCCACATCGCCGTCATCCCGGCCAAGCGAGCTTCGCGAGCGCGAGCCGGGATCGGAACGCATTTCCGCCTCGGCCCTGCCCTCCCGATCCGGGGTAGCGGCTCCGCCGCTTCCGGGATGACGCCAGGAGGGTATCCTGCGACCCCCTTCTCAGACGAACGCCGGCTCGGTGCCGAGGCGGTGGATGCCGATGTCCATCTCATTGGCCCGCTTGTGGATCGCCGCGAAGGTCTCCATGAAGCGGCGGTTGTTCTCCTCGGTCTCCGCGTGGCGGGCGATATACTCCGGCAGGAGCTCCCGCAGTTCCGCCAGCAGCGCCGCCTCGTCGACCCGGGTCAGCCGGCCGTCCTTGACCACCGTCTCGCCGTTCACCACCACCCGCTCGATCGACGAGCCGTTCTCGCAGTAGACGAGGTGGTTGAGCAGGTCGTGGCGCGGCGTGAAGTTCGCCGTCGTGAGGTCGAGAACGAGGAAATCCGCCTTCTTGCCGACCTCGAGCGAGCCGGTCTCGTGATCGATCAGCGCGCTCTTCGCGCCTGCCAGCGTCGCCGCGTGCAGCACCTCGCCGGCATTGATCCAGCGGGTGTAGTCAGGCGTCTGCACCTTGTGGATCAGCCCGGCGGCATGCATCACGTCGAACATGCGCGGCGTGTCGTTGGTCGAGATGCCGTCCGAGCCGAGCGCGACGTTGACGCCGGCCGCCAGCAGCCGCCGGACGGGTGCCACTCCGGCGCCGAGCTTCTGGTTCGAGATGACGTTGTGGACGATCGAGCATCCCGCCTCGCCCATCAGCGCGATGTCGTCGTCGGTCACCCAGATCGAATGCGCGATGGTGACGCCTGGATGCAGGATGCCGAGGTCGTGCATGTAGGCGATCAGCGACTTGCCGTACATCACCGGGCCGGTGACGCCCTGCATCTTGGTCTCGACGATGTGGGTGTGGAAGGGCGTCTTCGTCTCGCGCGCATATTCGTCTACGGCGAGCATCAGCTCCGCCGTGCAGCGCTGCGGCGCCGACGGCGCCATCATGAAGTTGAGCCGGCCCTCCATACCGTGATAGCGGGCGAAGGCCCCGCGCGCGAAGGCCATGTAGCCCTCGACCGTCGGGGTCGGATTGGCGTCGACCTCCCTCTGCAGGTCGGCCGGCAGCATCTCGCGGGCGAATGGAATCGTGTCGAGGAAGTTCTTGTCGATGACGTGGCCCGAAATCGTCGCGCGCATCCCCGCATCGCGGTAGGCGGCGAACACCTGTCCCAGCCGCCCGAGATCCTGGCTCGGCGCCTCGAAGATGTCATCGGTGTGGCAGGTAGAGCCGGTGCGCAGTGCCTCGCAGGCGACCAGCATCGTTCTCAGATAGACCAGCCGCTCCGATACCGCGCTCGCCCCGACGATCGGGTAGGCGAGCAGCATCCACAGCTCCAGTGGCAGGTTGTCGTAGCGGCCCTTGTAGAGCGCCTCGCCGGAATGCAGGTGGGCGTTGACGAGACCGGGCATCACCAGCCGGTCGGTCCCGTCGATCACCTCGTCGCCCGGTTCGGCGGGGAGGTTCGGGCCGATGGCGGCGATCCGGTCGCCCGCGACCCTGAGGTCGGCGGAGAACGGCGTGCGGCCATGCTCGCCCCCCATCGCAAGGATCGCCGCGCCGCGGATCAGTAGGCTCATCGGTGGCTCCGTTTCACTATGAACTGAGGGATGGGTGCGAACCGGTCGGCCCCTATTCCGGCAGCAGGAAGGTGTTGTCGACCGACCAGGACAGCTGGACCGCATCGCCGCGCTTCAGGCCCAGCCGCTCGATCTCGTGCTGCTGCTTCTGCACGAACACCTGGCTGCCGTCGGGAAGATCGACGAACAGGGTGACGACCGCGCCGATGAACTCCTCGGTCGCCAGCCTGCCGACGACCGAGGCGTGGTCCGCTCCCTCGGCTGAAGCGGCATCGGCCGCGTCGACGTTGATCCAGTCCGCCGGCACCACCAGCGCCGCGCTGGCGCCCTGGCCGATCCCCCGCCCCCCGTCCCGCGCGGCGAACCGGCCGCTGGCGTTTTCGATCAGCACCCGCCCGCCGGAGGCCTCGACGACCTTGCCCGCGAAGATGTTGGTCGCGCCCATGAACTCGGCGACGAACCGGTTGGCCGGACTGCGGTAGATCTCCTTCGGCGCGCCGATCTGCTGCACCCGGCCCTTGTTCATGATCACGATCCGGTCGGCCAGCGCGAAGGCCTCCGACTGGGCATGAGTCACGTAGACGAAGGTGATGCCGAGTTCGGCGTGCAGTCGGGCGATCTCGCCCTGCATCCTGATCCGGAGGTGAGGATCGAGGGCCGACAGCGGCTCGTCGAGCAATAGCACCTCCGGCTCCAGCGCCAGCGCCCGCGCGAGCGCGACGCGCTGCCTCTGGCCGCCGGAGAGCTGGTCGATGCCGCGGCTGGCGAGGTCCGCGATGCCGAGCCGGTCGAGCCACTCCATCGCCTTCCGGCGACGGTCGGCGGCCACCATGCCGCCGCGCTGCTTCAGCCCGAACTCGACATTGCGCACCACGTCGAGGAAGGGAAACAGCGCGTAGCTCTGCCAGACCATCGGCGTGTCGCGCTTCCAAGGCGGCAGGTCGTCGATCGGCTTGCCCCACATCTTCACGGTGCCCGAACTCGGTGCTTCGAGACCCGCCAGGATCCGGAGCGTCGTGGTCTTGCCGCAGCCCGACGGCCCCATCAGCACGACGAACTCGCGCTTGGAGATGTCGAGGTCGATGCGCTCGACGGCGACCGCCTCGCCGTAGCGCTTCCCGACCGCCTCCAGCGTCATGATCGGCTGGGTCATTGATCCTCCTTGCCCGCCGCGCCCCGCGTCCGCCGCCACGACAGGACGGCGATCTGCGCCAGCACCACGAGCGTGACCGTGATCGCGAAGACGATTGAGCCGACCGCGTTGATGCGCGGGCTCACCTGTCCCTGCAGCATGGCGAGGATCCGGACCGGCAGCGTCTCGTTGATGCCCGACACGAACCAGGCAATCATGAACTCGTCGAACGAGACCGCCGCCGTAATCGCCAGCGCCGAGAAGATCGCCGGGCGGCAGAACGGCACGATCACGTCGCGCACCGTCGCCCAGCGCGTCGCGCCGAGGTTCCAGGCAGCCGGCTCGATCGCCGGGTCCAGGTCGGCGAGGCGAATGCGGATCAGCGCCATCGCGAACGGCGCGCACAGCACCACATGGCCGATGATCACCGCCTGCAGCGTGCCGGAGATGCCGATGGTCGCCATGAAGGTGAGGTCGGCGATGCCGAGGATCACCACCGGAACCGTCGGGGGCATGGCGGCGAGCGCCAGATAGACCATCTTGCCGGTGAAGTTGAAGCGGTAATCGGCATAGGCCGTGCAGAAACCGATGAAGGTCGAGATCACCGCCGTGACCGACGCGACGATCAGGGTGTTGCGGAAGCCCGAATGGACGGTCGAGTCGGTCAGGACCGCCTCGTACCACATCTGGCTGAACCCGCCCCACGGCAGCGAGCGAAAGCGCACGTTGTTGAAGGAGAAGACGATCAGCGTCAGGATCGGCG
>JAEYRQ010000331.1 GCA_023435545.1 Pseudomonadota bacterium
ATCTGCTCGACGATCCCGTCGCGCATCACCACGATATGGTCGGCCATGGTCATCGCTTCGATCTGGTCGTGCGTGACGTAAATCGAGGTCGACTTCAGCCGCTGATGCAATTCCTTGATTTCCGTGCGCATCGCGACGCGCAGCTTGGCGTCGAGGTTGGAGAGCGGCTCGTCGAACAGAAACACCTGCGGGTCCCGTACGATCGCCCGGCCCATGGCGACACGCTGGCGCTGACCGCCCGAGAGCTGGCGTGGATAGCGGTCCAGATAATCGGTCAGATTGAGGATCTTGGCCGCTTCCTCGACCTTCCGGCGGATCGTCGCCTGGTCGACCTTCGCCAGGCGGAGCGAGAACGACATGTTCTCGAAGACCTTCATGTGCGGATAGAGCGCGTAGTTCTGGAACACCATGGCGATGTCGCGCTGCTTGGGCGGCACGTTGTTCACCACGCGGCCATTGATGGTCACCTCGCCGGAGGTGATTTCCTCCAGCCCGGCGATCATGCGCAGGAGAGTCGACTTGCCGCAGCCGGACGGCCCCACCAGGACGACGAACTCGCCGTCGGCGATGTCTATCGAGACGCCGTGAATGACCTCTGTCGTGCCGAAACGCTTGCGAACGTCGCGGATGCCCACCGGCGCCATACGTCCTGTCCTCCCCAGCAGCGGATCTGTCGTCCGCCTTTAATCCACGGCGATGTCCGGGCTGGCTTCGCGCCCTCGAGACCGCACCGGCCAATGTATACACGCCATTGACGTATACATACTCCCGACAAATCCGGCGGAATCAAGCGCTTTTTGTCGTACAAATAGATTTGTCCGCCGCGAGCCCGGAAATGGGTGCTCGGAGACTGGCTAACGTATTGGATAGAAAAGACCTTTTCGCACCTTCCGGCGGATGGCATTGCCTGTGTACGGCCTGCGCGACAGTGAATTGGCGTCCGCCGAACGTTTTGAATCAGCCCAGACGCAAAGCCCCGGCCGGGGGTGCGTGGCGGCCGGAGTTGCGTCGTTCCATGTGAGCTTGGCGGAGGGGCGCCCCCTCCGCCTCTTGCCGTCAGTGATTGTCGCGCGGCATCGAGGTCTGGGCGACCCGCTGGTACTTCACAGCCGGCTTGAGAACCATGCCCTCGTCGAACTGGGACACCATCGCCCGCTGGATTTCCTGCCAGGGAGTCTGGCTCGCAGGCGTGTGGAAGCCTCCGTTCGACACCCGCGCCTTGCGCCGTGACTCGAGTTCCTCCTGGGAGATCAGGATGTCGGCAGTGCGCTTGTTGAGATCGATGCGGACCCGGTCACCGGTCTTCAGCAATGCCAGCCCGCCGCCCGCAGCCGCCTCGGGGCTCGCATTGAGGATCGAGGGCGAGCCTGACGTGCCCGACTGGCGGCCGTCGCCGATGCAGGGCAGCGACTGGACGCCGCGCTTGATGAGCGCATCCGGCGGCTGCATGTTCACAACCTCGGCGCCGCCGGGATAGCCGAGCGGGCCGGTGCCGCGAATGAACAGCAGTGTCTTGTCGTCGATACCCAGGGATTCATCGTTGATCCGGTGGTGGTAGTCCTCCGGCCCCTCGAAAACGACAACCCTGCCCTCCAGCGCATTCTCGTCACCGGGATTCGACAGGAATCGGCTGCGGAAATCCTCCGAGATCACGCTGGTCTTCATGATCGCCGACTTGAAGAGGTTGCCGCTCAGATTCAGGAAACCGGCGTTGCGCACGAGCGCGGTGTCGAAATTCCGGATCACGTCGGCATCGCCGGACTCGCGGCCGCGGCAGTTGTCGCCGATGTTCTGTCCGTTCACGGTGAGGGCGTTCTCGCGAATGAGACCGTGGCGCATCAGTTCGGCCACGACTGCCGGAACACCGCCGGCACGGTGATATTCCTCACCGAGATACTTGCCGGCCGGCTGGAGATTGACGAGCAGCGGGACCTCATAGCCGAGCCGCTCCCAGTCGTCGTTGTCGAGTTCGACGCCGATGTGGCGGGCGATGGCATTGATGTGGATCGGCGCGTTGGTCGAGCCGCCGATCGCCGAATTGACGACGATGACGTTCTCGAAGGCCTCGCGGGTCATGATGTCGGAGGGCTTCAGGTCCTCCCAGACCATATCGACGATCCTCAGGCCGGTCTCGTAGGCGATCTGCGCGCGTTCGCGATAGGGGCCCGGGATCGCCGCGCAGCCGGGCAGGCTCATGCCCAGCGCCTCGGCGAGCGAGTTCATTGTCGTGGCGGTGCCCATGGTGTTGCAGTGCCCGACCGACGGCGCCGACGACGCGACAATGTCCATGAACTCCTGGTAGTCGATCTTGCCAGCGGCATGATCCGCGCGGGCATCCCAGACGACGGTTCCTGACCCGGTGCGCTCGCCCTTCCACCAGCCATTCAGCATCGGGCCGCCGGACAGCACGATCGCCGGCAGGTTCACTGTCGCCGCCGCCATCAGGCAGGCTGGCGTGGTCTTGTCGCAGCCCGTGGTGAGCACCACGCCATCGAGCGGATAGCCGAACAGCACCTCGACCAGGCCGAGATAGGCCAAGTTGCGGTCCAGCGCCGCCGTCGGCCGCTTGCCGGTCTCCTGGATCGGATGGACGGGAAATTCGAAGGTGATGCCACCTGCCGCGCGAATGCCCTCGCGGACGCGCGCGGCCAGTTCCAGATGGTGGCGGTTGCAGGGTGACAGGTCATTGCCGGTCTGGGCGATGCCGATGATCGGCTTGCCGGACTGCAGTTCCTCGCGGGTCAGCCCGTAATTGAGATAGCGCTCGAGATAGAGCGCCGTCATGCCCGGATTGTCGGGATTGTCGAACCAAAGTTCACTGCGCAGCTTGCGTTTCCCGGACACGTCCCCGCTCCTCCCGAAATGCTGTATTGAGGTCTTCATACTCCAACGCCGCCGGTTCCGGTAGGCGTCGTGCCGGTGTCGGGACCGGCGGACTGTCCTCTGTATACGTTGGAGCAAGGAAGTCCAGCCGCATGCAGACCGGGTAGGAGAGCGCCCGTGAGAACGGGAATCGGGAGAATCGCTTGACCGTGGCTGCCACAGATCCGATTCCACCAGCTATCCGGTCAGTTGAAGTCGTTGATCCATCGATTCAAGGGCTTCAGACATTGATTCGGGCCGTGCGGGATTCCGGAGTCTGCTGAATCGCTTGCGCCGGACTCCTGCCGCGGTGCGTGATCGGGCGGCAACGTTCAGACAGATCCACTCCCACCCCCCTTGACCGGATGGGCTGCGAGCGCAACGGTCTCGGCTGATCATTTCTCCCCGCGGAGACATCATGCGCCTCTCGTCCCGGTTCCTGGTCTGGATCGCGTGCCTGTCGGCAGGCCTGGCCGCCGTCCCAGCGTCCGCCCGGCCGATAGGCTGCCCCGCCGCGAGCAGCGCCCACGCAGGCTTCATCATCACGCTCACCAACGAAGAGGCATTCCAGATCGACCGGATCGTCGGCGACATCACCTATCTGCGGCATCTGGACAACCGCCTCAATACGATTTCCAGTGAAGAGCTTTACCGCGGGCTCTTCACGCTGGTCTCCGACGGGCCGCGCGGCCGCTCGGTGTTCACCTACGACCTGGATCCGGCCGTGCTGTTTCCGCTGCAGGGCGCCGGCATATATGCCGTCGGCGGCTCGATGATCGACTCGCGCGGCCGCACCAGCCGGGTGGAGCGGACGATCGAGGTTGTCGATGGCGGCACACGGCAGCTGGAGCAGCTCTACAACGTCTACGGGCTGTGCTTCTACAACGTGAAGCGTATCCTGGCCGCCACCGTATGGCCCTCGCTCGGGCTCGAGTTCCGGCAGGAAAAGCTGTGGTCGGACAGCCTCCGGGCGGTGCTCTATCTACGCACCGAGGTCTACCAGAACGGGGTGCTGAGCCGCGTCACCGAGTACGACGGCAAGTACATCGACTTCCTTGAGTGACGCTCCGGACCGGTCAAAACGGCCGCCGCTACCTCACGATGACGTTGCGGAACTGCCAGGGGCCCTCGGGGGCGATGTCCTCTGGAAACAGCACGCCGCGGTCGATCAGCGGGTTCCAGTCGGTGTAGAAGCCGCCGACCGGCCCAAGATAGGGCTTCTGCACCTCGAGGCAGCGGGCGAAGTCCATCTCGTCGGCTTCGGTGACGCCCCTGCGCGGATTCTCCAGCGCCCAGATCATCCCCGCCAGCACGGCGGAGGTCACCTGCAGGCCAGTGGCGTTCTGGTAGGGGGCGAGCTTGCGCGTCTCCTCGATCGAAAGCTGCGAACCGTACCAGTAGGCGTTCTTCGCATGGCCGTAGAGCAGCACGCCGAGCTCGTCGATGCCGTCGACGATGTCCTTCTCGTCGAGGATGACGTGCTCTTCCTGCGCCTGCCACTGCCGGCCGGACATCTCGTGCAGCGACAGAACCGCGTCGTTGCAGGGGTGGTAGGCGTAGTGGCAGGTCGGCCGGTAGACCGCCTCGCCTCCCTCCCGGACCGTGAAGTAGTCGGCAATCGAGATCGACTCGTTGTGGGTGAC
>JAEYRQ010000406.1 GCA_023435545.1 Pseudomonadota bacterium
GATCGGGAGGGCACAGCTTGGCCCGGGACGCGCGTCCCGATCCCGGCTGTCCGCTGACGCTCCGGCCGGGACGACGGTGGATGGGTCAGAGTCATCTACCGCCGGATCAGACCTGTCCCGCCAGCGCGCCGATCACGCGGGCCCAGGCGCGGGTGCCGTGGTGATAGCTCGACAGCTCGTACTTCTCATTCGGGCTGTGGACGCGATCCTCGTCGAGGGCGAAGCCGATCAGCACCGAATCCATGCCGAGCGTGTGCTTGAAGTCGCCGACGATCGGGATCGACCCGCCACATCCCATCATCACCGCCGGCCGGCCGAACTCGGCCTCCAGCGCCCCGGCACAGCGGGCGATCTCCGGCCGCGAGATGTCGACGGCAAGCGCCGGGCTGGCGCCGTGGCCGATGAACTCCACCGAGCAGTCGGCAGGAACGCGGTCGCGGACGAAGCCGCGGAAGGACTCGCGGATCCTGAACGGGTCCTGGGTGCCGACCAGTCGGAACGAGACCTTGGCGGAGGCCTTCGAGGCGATCACCGTCTTGGTGCCTTCGCCGGTGTAGCCGCCGATGATGCCGTTGACGTCGCAGGTGGGGCGCGACCAGACCTGCTCCAGCACGCTGCGCCCGGCCTCGCCCGCCGGGATTGACAGGCCGACATCGCCGAGGAAGGCGCCCTCGTCGAAGCCGAGCCCCTGCCATTGCCGTGCGACCGCCTGGTCGAGCTCCGGCACGCCGTCGTAGAAGTCGGGTACCTGGATCCGGCCGGTGTCGTCGTGCAGGTCGGCGATGATGCGCGCCAGCACCCGGATCGGATTGCGCGCGGGACCGCCATACATGCCTGAATGCAGGTCGCGGCTGGCCGCCGTGATGATGATCTCCTCGAGCAGCAGGCCGCGCAGCATGGTGGTGATGGCCGGGGTCTCGCGATCCCACATGCCGGTGTCGCAGACCAGCGCCAGATCGGCCTTCAGCTCATCCTTGTGGGCATCGAGGAACGGGCCGAGGCTGCGGCTGCCGGATTCTTCCTCGCCCTCGATCAGCACGGTGACGGCGATCGGCAGTCCGCCTGTGGCGGAAATCCAGGCGCGGCAGGCCTCGACGAAGGTCATGAACTGGCCCTTGTCGTCGGAGGCGCCGCGGCCGAGGATCCGGCGACCGGTCGGGGTTTCGACGAGGCGCGGCTCGAAGGGCGGCGTCTCCCAGAGTTCCAGCGGATCAGCCGGCTGGACGTCGTAGTGCCCATAGAACAGCACATGCGGCACCCCCGGCCCGCGCGCCGCGCCGCCGTGGGCGACCACCATCGGCTGGCCGCCGGTCTCGCGCGCCGAGGCCTCGAAGCCGAGGCCGGCGAGCTGGTCGACCACCCACTGCGCCGCGCGGCGGCAGTCGGGATCGTGGGCCGGATCGGTCGAGACCGAGGGGATGCGGACGAGATCGAACAGTCTGTCGAGACTCGCGTCGAGATCGGCGTCTATCGCCTCCAGCACCTTGTCGATCGTCGCCATGTCGTCACTCCCCATGTTGCAGGGGCCAACGGCTAATCCAGCAGGAACTTGTCCGCAAGGTCCAAGTCGGACTCGGGCGAGGTGCTGAACGCTCGCCTGACATGCGCGGCGAAGGTGCGCACCGAGAAAGGAACCGCAATAACCGAGGCGTAGCCTTCCCTCAGCGCCGCCTGGAGAATCTGCCGGGTCGGCGCGCCGGTCATGAAGATGGCGACGGGCAAGGGCCGCTCGCGCACCACGTGTCTCAGATCCCGGACGAGGCGCCAATCGTCGGGACCGCACAGCCGCTCGTCGACGAGCAGCACGTCGCCCTTGCCGCTGCGCACCAGGGCGAGGCCCTCGTGACGGTCCTGCAGGATGCGGACCGCCTGGGCGCCGGATTCCCGGAGAATGCCCCGCAGCACCTTCCCGACCGCCGGATCCGGATGAAGGATCACATACTCGTTGCTCGAAATGTCCATGCTGGCCCCTGCCCGGCCGGCGTTGGCCATCGCGCCCCCGCAGTTTTCATAGTCGGCGGACGAAGTGGCGAGTGGAGGCTTAACCTTAAGCGCGTGGGAAGTCGAGGGCACGCGAAGGCGGCCCGGTGTCTCAGGACTTCTTCGAAGCTCCGGAGCCGCCGACATGGCTCGGAGACCCGAGCACGCCGCGCCCGATGGCCGGCACGCTTGCCTTGGCTTTGGCAGCGGTCGGCGCCGTCTCCGCGACCTTGCGGGTCGTCGTCGACGACGACCTGCGGGTCGAGGTGGAGGCCGCCTTCTCGCCCATCTTGCGGCCAAAGGCGGTGGCCCACGAACGGCCCAAGGACTTGAGGATGGTGATGCCCATGTCCTCCACCTCCTTCGGCAGTCCGGTGATCGTGCCCGTCGGTGAGCGCCCGGCCGACCCGGCCCTGCCGGCTTCGGCGGATTTCTCCGCCTGCCGCTGTCGCGCGCGCTCCTCGAGCATCTCGTAGGCTGACTCGCGGTCGAGCGCCGTGTCGTAGAGCCCGCGCACCGGGCTGGTCGCCATGAGGGCGACACGCTCCTCGGACGTGATCGGCCCCAGCCTGGAGACGGGCGGGCGAATGAGGGTGCGCTGGACCATGGATGGCACGCCCTTGTCGCGCAGCGTGGAGACCAGTGCCTCGCCGACACCGAGCTCGGTGATGACGCGGGCGGTGTCGAAATCCGGGTTGGGGCGGAAGGTGTCGGCCGCGGTCTTCACCGCCTTCTGCTCGCGCGGTGTATAGGCGCGCAGCGCGTGCTGGACGCGGTTGCCGAGCTGGGCGAGCACCTTCTCGGGCACGTCGAGCGGGTTCTGGGTGACGAAGTAGACGCCGACGCCCTTGGAGCGGATCAGCCGGACAACCTGCTCGACCTTCTCGACCAGCGCGGCGGGGGCATCGTTGAACAGAAGGTGCGCCTCGTCGAAGAAGAACACCAGCTTCGGCCGCTCCGGATCGCCCACCTCCGGCAGCCGCTCGAACAGATCCGACAACATCCATAGCAGGAAGGTCGCGTAGAGCCTGGGCGAAGACATCAGCTTGTCGGCGGCGAGCACGCTGACGTAGCCGCGGCCGTCGCGGCTGATCCGCATCAGGTCCTCGATGTCGAACTCCGGCTCGCCGAAGAAGTGCGCGCCGCCCTGGTTCTCCAGCACCAGCAGCCGCCGCTGGATCGCCCCGATTGTCGGGCGGGTGACGTTGCCGTAGCTGGTGGTCACCTCGGCGCCGCGATCGGCGATGTATTC
>JAEYRQ010000434.1 GCA_023435545.1 Pseudomonadota bacterium
GTCCCGGTGCATGCGCTCCTGCGGAACGGCGTATGGGCGGCAAGTGCTTTGCTCTCCATTCGCACATAGGCGCGCTCGCGGACGAGGTAGTCGGCGACGGCGTCCCGCAGGCCGGGATCGGCGATGAAGTGCGCAGATCGGGTCGTGACAGGGAGATAGCCGCGCGCAAGCTTGTGCTCACCCTGTGCGCCAGCCTCGACTCGCGCCATCCCGGTCGCGATGGCGTGCTCGATTGCCTGGTAGTAGCAGACCTCGAAGTGCAGGAAGGGATGGTCCTCGACGCAACCCCAGTTGCGGCCGTAGAGGGCCTCGTCGCCGCGCAGGTTGAGGGCGCCGGCGATCCAGCGGCCGGAGCGCCGCGCCAACACCAGCACGATCCTGTCGGCCATCCGTTCGCCGATCAGGCTGAAGATGCGCCGGTTGAGATAGGGGCGGCCCCATTTGCGCGAGCCGGTGTCCATGTAGAACTCGAAGAACGCGTCCCAATGCGCCTCGGTGATGTCACGGCTGGTCAGGCGGACGATGTCGATGCCGGCAGCAGTCGCTTCGCGGCGCTCGCGGCGGATGGCCTTGCGCTTGCGCGACGACAGTTCCGACAGGAAGTCTTCGAAGGTCGCGTAGCCGCGGTTCGTCCAGTGGAACTGCTGGTCGGTGCGCAGCAGCATGCCCGCCTCGCCAAGCCAGTCGGCGTCGGGCCGGGTCAGGAAGGTCCAGTGGATCGAGGATGCGCGGTGCCGGCGGCAGAGCTCGATCGCCGCGGCCAGCAGCGTCGCCCGGCCGGCCTCCGCATCGGCGCCCGGAGCGACCAGCAACCGTGGACCGGTCACCGGCGTGAAGGGCACCGAGACCTGGAGTTTGGGATAGTAGTTGCCGCCCGCCCGTTCATAGGCGTCCGCCCAGCCATGGTCGAAGACGTACTCCCCCTGCGAATGGCTCTTCAGATAGCAGGGCATCGCCGCCCTGATACTCCCGTCCGGCGCCTCTACGATCAGGTGCTGCGGCAGCCAGCCGGTGCGCGCCGAGACGCATCCGGAACGCTCAAGCGAATCGAGAAATGCATGCGAGACGAATGGGTTGTGGGATTCATTCTCGGAATTCGATTCATCAGGGTGGACTGCCCCGGTTGGAGCTGCCGCATTGGCGCACCTGTCCCAGGCCTCGGGAGAGACGGCGGACAGCCGGTCCGTCACGCGGACGGCGATCTCGCGGTCGTCGGTCTCGTCTGTGCTCGCCATCGATGCGATTCTAGCGCGCCAGCCGGACCATTCGAGGGGCCCTGTCGGCAATCATGGGCGAAATCCCTCGAAGATGATCTGATCGGCCCAGCGGGCGGCGTTCTCGCGCTGCGTTGCCGTCCGCACCGTCCAGGTGAGCAACGGAAGTCCGAACAGCCAGCGCAGCACGAGAGCGCCGCCTGCCGGCAGGTCGTCGACACAATAGGCGACGAAGTGCGGCTTTGTGCGCCAGGCATGCAGGAGGTGGCACATGACGAAGCGGCTCCAGGCGGTCGTGCCCCCTTCCTGCCAATCTCGGTAGGATTCCGAGACGATGCCGCGCGGCAGCGCCGGGGCTGTCCGCCGGATCACGTCGACCACTTTCAGATCGAACGACATGATGGCAACCGGACCGCGATAGGCTTCAAGATCCTGCAAGATGCGCGCACAGAGGACGGGCATGCCGGACCAGTCCGACTTCACCTCGACGATCAGCGGCGTGCGGCCATCAACCAGATCGAGCAACTGCCGGAATGTCGGTATCCGGTCGGCAGTATCCCGGAAAGGGATTGCGGCGAGGTCCGCCGCACTCAGTGCCGAAACCGGCCCGGCGCCCGTCGTCAGCCGGTCGAGCGTATCATCGTGGAAGACGACGGGAGTGCCATCGGCAGCGGCCTGAAGGTCGATCTCGATGGCGTAACCACCCTCGATCGCAGCTGCCGCCGCCGACAGAGTATTCTCGATGATGCCGGCCCCTGCGTCATGCAGGCCGCGGTGAGCGACCGGACGGTCGGTGAGCCAGGACAGGCCGGCCATCGGTTCACTCGATCTCGAAGATCGCCTCGACCTCGACCGCGGCGCCGAAGGGCAGGGCGGAGGAGCCCACTGCCGAGCGCGAATGACGCCCTTTGTCGCCGAGTGCGGCGACCATCAGGTCGGAGGCCCCGTTGATGACCTTCGGGTGGTCGACGAAATCGGCGGTGGCGTTGACGAAGCCGGTCAGCTTCACGCACCGCACCCGCGAGAGATCGCCCGCTGCAGCCCTCGCCTGGGCCAAGAGGTTGATGGCGCACAGTTTCGCTGCCTCTCGTCCCTGCTCGACGGTGTAGTCGGCGCCGAGCTTGCCGACATGCTCGAGCCCGTTCTCTCCCATGGGCAGCTGGCCGGAGACGAACAGCAGGTTGCCCGACCGCACGAAGGGGATGTAGTTGGCCGCCGGCGCGGCCGGGCGCGGCAGGATGATGCCGAGTTCGGCAAGCAGCGATTCGACTGTGTCGGACATGGCGATCTCCTTTGCCGTCGGATACTGCCGATGTGATGGGCGATTTCCCGTGCGCTGGCAAGGCGCCGTATTTCGGCCCTCGTGCGGGCCTAGTTCGTGCTACTCAGTCTGTCAGGCAACCTTGCCAATGGGACCCAAGCACTTGAAGACCTGTCTCGCCGTCATCGCCGCGGTATCCATTGCCGTGGTTCTGCTGCTTCCGGCCGACGCCGAGGCGGCCATGCAGACCATGACGCCGCATCGGGCCGTGTATGACCTCGAGCTTGATCCATCGAACGGCGGCGAGGCGATGAGCGACATCTCCGGGCGCCTGGTGTTCGAGACCATCGGCACCAACTGCGACGGGTGGACCGTCAACA
>JAEYRQ010000436.1 GCA_023435545.1 Pseudomonadota bacterium
CGATCAGATAGTCCGGCAGCACGGCAATGCCGATTCCCGCGTCAACCGCCCGCCGGATTCCGTGCGTGGTGTTGACGCGCAGAATCGCCGGTCGGGGATCTCCCGCCATCCGGCCCGCCGCCTCCAGCCAGTTTATGTCGCGAAAGTAGGCCGGCGCCGGATCTCCGAACGAAATGATCCTGTGCTTGTCGAGGTCGGACACCGAGCGCGGCGTGCCGAAGCGCTTGAGGTATTCCGGTGACGCATAGACGTGGAAGTGCACCGTGAACAGCTTGCGCATGATCAGGTCGGGCTGGACCGGCTGCCGCAGCCGGATGGCGAGGTCGGCCTGGCGCATCGACAGGTCCAGTTCGCCGTCGTCCAGGATCATCTGCAGGTGGATGTCCGGATAAAGCTCGATGAATTCCCTGAGCCGCGGCGTCAGCCACGTGGTGCCCAGCGCCAGCGTCGTGGTGACGCGGAGGTCACCGCGCGGCTTGTCGCGCGAATCGGTGAGGCGGGTGCGCACCGCCTCCAGTTGCATGAACACCTCGTGTGCAGTGCGGTAGAGAAGCTCGCCCTGCTCGGTGAGGATCAGGCCCCGCGCATGACGGTGGAAGAGCGGAGCCTTCAGCTCCTGCTCCAGCGCGCTCACCTGCCGGCTGACCGCCGACTGGCTCAAGCCCAAGGCCTCGCCGGCATGGGTGAAGCTGCCGGCGTCGGCCGCCGCATGGAAGACGCGCAGCTTGTCCCAGTCCATGGCAGTCATCTCCCCCCGCCCCCCGCTGGCGCGCGGCTCTATTCGGCGGCCGCTCTCTCCTCCAGACCGGCCAGGAACCGCTCCGCGTCGAGCGCGGCCATGCAGCCCATGCCCGCCGCCGTGACGGCCTGCCGGTAGGTCTCGTCGGTCACGTCGCCGGCGGCGAACACGCCGGGGACGCTGGTATTCACAGTTCCGGGCGTTGTCACGATGTAGCCGTTGGGGCGCATCTCCAGGTGTCCCCTGAACACCTCGGTCGCCGGAGCGTGGCCGATTGCGACGAAGACGCCGTCGACCGCCCGCTCGCTGACGGTGCCGGTCAGGACGTTGCGCAGGCGGACGCCGGTGACGGAGGGAGGCTGCTCGCCGCCCAGGATCTCGTCGACCACGCTGTCCCAGACCACCTCGACCTTTGGATTGCGGTACAGGCGATCCTGGAGGATGCGCTCGGCGCGGAACGAATCCCGCCGGTGCACCCCGGTGACCTTCGAGGCGAAGTTGGTGAGGAACAGTGCCTCCTCCACCGCAGTGTTGCCGCCGCCGACGACGACGACCTCCTTGCCGCGATAGAAGAAGCCGTCGCAGGTGGCGCAGGCGGAGACGCCGAAGCCCTTGAACCTCTGCTCGGACGGCAGGTTAAGCCACTTCGCCTGGGCACCGGTGGCGATGATGACGCTGTCGGCGAGGTATTCATCGCCCGAATCGCCCGTCAGCCGGAACGGGCGCCGGGAGAAGTCCACCGCGGTGATGTAGTCGCTGACGATGCGGGTGCCGACGTGCTCGGCCTGCTTCTGCATCTGGTCCATGAGCCAGGGGCCTTGGATCACGTCGGCGAAGCCCGGGTAATTCTCGACATCGGTGGTGATGGTGAGCTGCCCACCCGGCTGCAGTCCCTGGATCAGCATCGGCTCGAGCATGGCGCGCGCGGCATAGATCGCCGCCGTGTAGCCGGCCGGTCCGGATCCGATGATGATCAGTGCCGAATGATGCGTCGCCATGGTGGGGCCTCGGGGAAAGCCTGGATCTGAATGCGCCGGCGCGGTCCGCTCAGGCGGAGGCGCGCCAGTTGCGCGGGTTGAGCTTCTTCAGCGTCGAGGAGATGCGGTGCCGGCGCTGCTCGTAGTTGACGACGTCGGCGCTGGTCACCCAGTTCATCTGTACGGCGCGGCGCTGGCCCTCGAAGGGCTCATGCCCGTGCCAGGAATTGTCGGCGCGGCGGAACACCAGCAGCGTGCCGCCATGCGGGGGAACCTCGGCGACGTAATCGCTGAGGTCGGAGCCGTTCCTGAGGATGCGCAGCCGGCCGCCATCGGCATCCCAGCGCTGGTTCATGTAGAGCAGCACCGTGATGACCTTGGTCTCGGAATCGGTGTGGATTTTCCCATCGGTCTTCCGGCAGAAGCCGCGCACCGTGTACATGGTCGGCTTGTCGGACAGGTCGAGGCCGAACTTCGCCTCGATCAGATTGCGAAATTCAGGCCCGTCCATTTCCGCCATCAGCTCGGCGAAGCGGCCGTGGATATCGAGCTCGCTCGGCGGATGCGATCCCGGTCCCGGCACCCGCGGGTAATCGGACACGATCGATTCGAACGCTTCGGATCGGACGAAGTCAGGGACGATGAGCCAGTCGTACGGCTCGCGCTGGAGTTCGGTCGCGCGCAACGCGTCGTAGTCGAGTAGAGACATCGGAATCACACCATAATCTGGCCGTGCCGGAGGCGCGCGGCGATCAGCCTGCGGACCGCATCGGCAATGTCCCTTGTGGCATCTAACGGTGGGTAGGTCCAGCGATCTAGGTCGCCGTCGAACCACCGGACCGCGCCGTGCTGCACCAGCGCCTCCTGAAACCGCTCGAACTTCGGCGTCCCGCCCGGAAGCCGGTAGGCGTAGATCGGCTTGCCCGTAAACGCCGCCTCGCCGAGCATGTTCACCGAGTCGCAGGTGACGATGAAGGCGTCGGCAAGCCCCATATAGGCGAAGTAGGGATTTTCGCCAGTGGTGTCCCAGACGATGCCGGGCGTATCGGCGAGGACTCGGCCCAGGATGGCGACCTTCCCCTGTCCTGTACGCCGTGACGGCGTCACCAGGAGGGCGCAGCCGTGACGGGCGGCGTAGTCGCGAAGGTCGGCGGCGAGCTTTTCCGCCTCGCGGCTGGTGAAAGTGTAGGCGGCGCTCGCGCCCCCGACCAGCACCGTCACCAGCGGGCGGGGCAGGGCGGCGACGTCCGCGGCGTGCGCTGCTGCTTCGGCATCGAGCCGGCCCTGGGTCAGCCGGTGCGGAGAGGTCTGCGTCACCAGCACGTTGTCACCGCGCAGGCGGTCATGCTCGGGCACCCAGACCAGGTCAAAGTTGCGCGGCGACAGCCCCGGGCTCTGCAGAACCACGGTAATCGTCCGCCCCCTGGAGCGGCGCCGGATCATCCGCGCGTAGGGAATCGACTGCCGGCCCGAGACCACCAGCACATCCGGCCAGGGCGGGGCGACGTCCGGATGCCGCGCCGCCAGGCCCCACGGGGCGGTTGCGCGGAACAGCTTGGAGGGGGTGACGCGCTTGGCGACCGGTGTGATGCCCAGCGCCTCGAGGACGCCAAGGCACTGCACCTCATGCCCTGCGCCGCCGGCGGTGAGGCTCCATCCGGTCAGCTTCGAGGTGTCGATGTCCGGGGCTGTGGTCAACGGGAGGTGTCCGGCGGTGGTTCGCGCTGGCGGCGACATAGCCCGTCGCGGCGCCGGAGTCATCCGTTGGCTGCCGGGAGAGTGCCGTCTGGTGGCGGCGCCGCCGGGGGTGACGAAAGAAACATCAGCTGGCGTCTACAACTCCAACTCCCAGTACTGACCCACCAGGTCCTTGCCGAAGCTGTGATGCGGCTCCTCGCTGACCAGACGGAAGCCCTCGGCCTGGTAGATGTGTCGCGCGGCGTGGAGAATGTCGTTGGTCCACAGCGTCACCTTCCGGTATCCGCAGGTGCGGGCGAAGGCCAGGCATTCGGCGACCAGCCTGCGGCCGAGGCCGAGCCCGCGGGCGGCCGGCTCGACGTAGAGCAGCCGCAGCTTGGCGATCTCGTCGCTGTCCCTGACGAGGAAGATCGAGCCGAGCATCTCGCCATTGCGCTCGGCGATCCAGCAGCGTTCCCGCTTCGGATCGAAATTGCGGATGAAGGCCGCCACGATCTCGGCGACGAGGGCCTCGAAGGTCTCGTCCCAGCCATACTCGCTCGCATAGAGGGCGCCCTGGCGGGATGCGACCATCCCCATGTCTCCCGGGCGATGCGGCCTCAATACGTAGGGCTCGCTGCTGCGTGCCGAGCCGCCAAGCAGGGATTCGACCGTCTTGAGTGCCTCGACCAGCCGCAGCCGGTCGATCGCCGGAAGCGACGACAGCAATTCACCGACCTGACGGCGCGAGCCCTCGTCGATTTCGGCAAAGGCGAGCCGACCGGCCGCGGTGAGCCTCAGTTCGCGCCGGCGGCCGTCGTCGGGAGCAGGCACGCGGTCGACCAGATCCCTCGCCTCGAGGCTCTTCAGCATGCGGCTGAGATACCCTGGATCGAGCCCCAGTTCCTCGGTCAGATCGCTTGCCGAGACCCGGTCGCGGTTGGCGATCTCGTAGAGCACGCGCGCTTCCGACAGCGAGAAGGGGCTCTCGAGCAGGCTGCCGTTGAGGAGGCCGATCCGGCGCGTATAAAAGCGCGTGAAGCTGCGGACGGCGGGAACCGGGTCGGGTTCGGTCGACATGGCGTTCTCCCAAGAGTCGTGTGCCAATATCAATCATTTTAATTGCTCAAGTCAACTAAAATGATCGCCGCGGCGATGGGGCGCCCGCGTCGCGACATATTGTGTCGCGGCCGTGCAACGATTATTCGGATGGCGCTCCGCTGCGTGCGAATCCCGGAGCGCCGGGGGATGAGGCCGTGAAGGCGCGACTCGATCAGATCGACTGGAAGATCCTGCATGAATTGCAGGCCGACGGCCGCATCACCAATGTCGAGCTCGCCCGGCGGGTCGGCATCTCCGCGCCGCCCTGCCTGCGCCGCGTCCGGGCGCTCGAGGAGTCCGGCATCGTCCGGGGGTACCGGGCGATGCTGGACGAGAAGAGCCTGGGATTCGACGTCACCGCCTTCGCCTTCGTCAGCCTGGCCAGCCAGGCCGAGGCCGACCTCATCGCCTTCGAGGAGCAAATCGCCCGCTGGCCGATCGTCCGGGAATGCTACATG
>JAEYRQ010000369.1 GCA_023435545.1 Pseudomonadota bacterium
CGCGGCGCGCCGGCGGCTGGCGGCGCTGGTTCGCGCCGCTGCGTGGACCGATTGCCGGTCGACTGCATGTGGAGATCGCGCGCGTCGCTGTGGTCGGTCTTGCCCTTTCGTCCGCCACAGCCCTTTGGATGACGGCCTCCACTTTCGATCTTCTGCCTGATCACGGCACGGTGCTGCCCGTCCCCGCCGCCGTGAGCAGCGACACCAGCGCCGCGATTGCCGAGATGGACCTACTCGCAACCACGCCGGTCGCCGAGTTCCGCGAACTGGCGTTTCCCTATCCTGGCGATGCGACCGATGTCTTCACGCTGAAGACGGACCGGGGCACTGGCTATCTGGATCAGGGCACCGGCGCGCTCCTCGCCTGGGCTGATCTGACGATCTGGGAGCGTGTCTCGGAAACGATCTACATGCTCCATACCGGTCAGGGTGCCGCGACACTCGGCCTCGTGCTGGGGCTGATGGCAATGGGCGTGCCCATCATGGGTGGCACCGGGTTGGTACTGTGGCTGGCAGGGCAGCGTTCGCGCCTCCGGATCGAGGGCAACGCTGCCGCGAGTCGGGCCGATATAATTATCTTGGTCGGCAGCGAGGGCGGCTCGACCTGGAGCTTTGCCGCAACGCTGCACAAGGCTCTGACGGCGGCCGGCCATGCGGTCCATGCCGCGCCGATGTCGGCGTTCGATCCTTCCCGTTACACCCGCGCGCGCGGCATCCTGATCCTTTCCGCAACCTATGGCGACGGCGATGCGCCCGCCTCGGCGAAAGGTTTCCTGGATCGGCTGACGCGGAGCGACGCGGGTCCCGCTATGCCACTCGCCGTGCTCGGTTTCGGCGATCGCGGCTTTCCCGCCTATTGTGCCTTTGCACGAACTGTCGCCGAGACCGCCACGGCCAAGGGATGGGAGCTTCTCCTGCCTTTCGACACGGTGGATCGGCAATCCTCGCAGGACTTCGCGCGCTGGGGTCAGGCGCTCGGGCAAGCTCTGGGAATAGACCTCGGGCTCTCGCACCAACCTGTTGCGCCGGTAACAGACGTGCTGACGCTGGTCTCGCGCCGCGACTACGGAGCCGAAGTGCAGGCGCCGACCGCAATCCTTCGGTTCGCCCTGCCAAAGATTTCGCTCTGGCGGCGCTTGACCGGAAGTGGCTTCGCAGGTTTCCGCGCCGGTGATCTGCTCGGCATCCTGCCCGAAGGATCGGCCGTCCCGCGCTTCTACTCGCTTGCTTCAGGGCGCCGCGACGGCTTTGTCGAAATCGTCGTCAGGAAGCATCCTGGCGGCCTCTGCTCCGGGCAGTTGATGGCGATGAAGCCGGGAGACATCGTTTCGGCTTTCCTCCGGCCCAATCCCCGGTTCCATGCCGCGCGCGACCGTGCCCCGTTGATCCTGGTCGGCGCAGGCACCGGGATCGGGCCGCTCGCGGGCTTCATCAGGGGCAACCCGGCGCAGCGCCAGGTCCACCTGTTCTTCGGCATGCGCCACCCGGATAGCGACTTCCTCTATGGTGAAGAAATCTCGCACTGGCAGACGGAAGGCCGGCTTTCGCGACTGGTCACGGCCGTGTCGCGCGGCCCAAGGCCTCACTATGTGCAGGACGCGCTGCGGGCGGAAAGCGCCGAGGTCGCCCGGCTGATCCGCGACGGCGCACGCGTGATGGTGTGTGGTGGACGAGACATGGCGGCCGGGGTCGCCGACGCGCTTGCCGACATTCTTGCGCCAGTCGGGCTCACGCCGATCGCGCTGAAGGCGGAGGGGCGCTATGTCGAAGATGTCTACTGATCTTGTGCGCTGCGCATTGAACGGCCCCACCATGGGCTCGCGATGGTCTGCCCTGTTCTTCAGCGAGAGCGGGTTTGATTCCGCATTGGTCAAAGTGGCGCTGCAGGCGGCAGTGAACGAGGTGGACGCGCAGATGTCCACCTGGAAGCCCGACAGCGACCTGATGCGCCTGAACGCGGCGCCAGTGGGGGACTGGGTGCCGCTGCCGGCACGGCTTCTCGAAGTCTTGCGTCTCGGGCTCGAGATCGGGCGTGCGTCAGGTGGAGCGTTCGACATCGGCATGGGCGATGCCGTCGCCGCCTGGGGCTTCGGTCCCGGAGTGGCGGATCCGGTACGCATTCGCAAGGCCATGGCAGCAGACCGGCGGGCGGCACACGACCTGCTTGTACTGGATATTCCGGGCGGACACGCGCGCAAGCTTGCGCCGCTCTCAATCGATCTCAACGGGATCGCCAAGGGCTACGGCGTCGATCGGCTGGCCGAGACGCTCGACGTTTTCGGTATCGGGTCGGCGCTCGTCGGTATCGACGGCGAGATGCGGGCCATAGGTCTCCGCCCGGATGGTGAGCCATGGGTCATCGCAGTCGAGGCGCCCAACTCCGACCGCCGGGCTCCGCACTCGATCCTCGCGCTTCAGGACGCAGCCGTTGCAACGTCGGGAGACTATCGCCATTGGGTCGAGGTCCGGGGACGGCGTATGTCGCACACGATGAACCCTCACCGCGGCATGCCCCTCACGGAAGCACCCGCCTCGGTCACAGTCGTCGCGCCGACCTGTGCCGAAGCGGACGCCTGGGCGACCGCACTCACGGTTCTCGGGCCTGACGCTGGTGCTGCCTACGCTCGGAAGCATGGGTGCGAGGCGCTGTTTCTGGTGCGCGACGACGCCGGTGGTATCAGCGCGCTCCCGGTAGGACGGCTTTTCTCCAAAAAGCATGCGGTAATCGCCTCGAACCGAACCGATTGACCGGTATCAAGGCTGACGAGGCCGATCCGTGGGCAGGTTTTTTCAGGCGGAAAGTCTCAACAAATGGAACGGACCGGAATGGATCATGTGAGCAGCGATCGCTTCAAGACGGCCGTTCTGCTGGTGGCACTGGCGGGCCTCTTGCTTGGGCTCGCGCTGCATTTCTCCGGCCGGATCGAGGCCGCCGCTGTCGCTTGGACAGTCGGCGTCATCCCCGTCCTCGCCGCGCTCCTCACGGAAATCCTGCGCAGCTTGTGGCGCGGCGAGGTCGGGCTCGACATCGTCGCGGCGCTCTCCATGTCCGCCGCACTCACGTTCGGCGAAACGTTGGCCGCAGCCGTCGTTGCGGTCATGTATTCGGGCGGCACCTTCCTCGAAAGCTTCGCCGAAGGCCGTGCCCGGCGGGAGATGCAGGACCTCCTCTCACGCGTCCCGCGTACCGCCACCCGGCACCGCAATGGGGAACTTGAGGACGTGCCGCTCGACGATGTCGAACCGGGCGACCGCCTACTGATCCGGCAGGGCGATGTGGTGCCCGTGGACGGCACGATCGTGTCTGACGCGGCTTTTCTCGATACCTCGGCGCTGACCGGAGAATCGCTGCCGGTCCGTCTCCCGCGCGACGGGGAGGCCATGAGCGGCTCGACCAATGCCGGCGAGGCTTTTGACCTGAAGGCAATTCGCCGAGCGAGGGAAAGCACCTATGCAGGGATCGTCCGGCTCGTCGAAGAGGCTCAGAAGTCCAAAGCGCCGATGTCCCGGCTGGCGGACCGCTGGTCGCTCGGCTTTCTCGCAGTCACCGTCGCGCTTGCCTTCGCTGCCTGGTGGTTCACGGGCGATCCGATCCGGGCTGTCGCGGTTCTGGTCGTGGCTACCCCCTGTCCCCTGATCCTCGCCGTGCCGGTGGCACTGGTGGCGGGGCTGTCGCGGGCCGCGCATTTCGGGGTTCTCATCAAGGGGGCGAAGCCACTCGAGGCGATGGCGCGCATACGAACGCTGATCCTCGACAAGACGGGCACTTTGACCGAGGGGCGGCCGCAGATCGTCTCGATCGATAGCCATGACGGCATGGCCGAGGACGACATCCTGCGCCTTGCCGCCGCGCTCGATCAGGCATCCAAGCATCCCGTCGCCCAGGCCATCGTGGCGGCTGCGAAAGAACGTGGCCTTGCCTTGCCGGTGCCCTCGGAGGTGGCAGAGGTCCCGGGCGAGGGCGTCGTCGGAAGCGTCGACGGCCACAACGTCATCGTGGGCGGCGACGGATTCGTGGCTCGACGCGTCGGACGAACGGGGAACGACCATCCCGCCCTGGCAGCCGGATCTGTCCTCGTCGCTGTGGCGGTGGATGGTCATATGGCGGGGCATCTCGTCATGGCCGATCCCTTGCGCGAGGGAACGGAAGCCTTGCTGACGGGGCTGCGCCGGGAGGGTGTCGGACGCATTCTTCTGGCGACGGGGGATCGTGCCGAGGTGGCCGAACGCGTGACCGAAGGCCTGGGTCTCGATGGACTTCGGGCGGGACTGACACCCGACCAGAAGGTCCTGCTGCTCCTGAGCGAACGAAAGAACGGCCCGGGCATGATGGTCGGTGACGGGGTGAATGATGCGCCGGCGCTCGCCGCCGCGGATGTGGGCGTGGCCATGGGCGCGCGCGGGGCGGCCGCTTCGGCCGAAGCGGCCGACGTCGTGCTTCTCGTCGACCGGGTCGATCGCCTCGGGCCGGGCATCGAGATCGCCCGGCGTTCCAGGCGCATCGCGGTCGAAAGCGTCGTGGCCGGGATCGGCCTGTCGGTGCTCGGGATTGTGGCCGCTGCCTTAGGCTATCTTTTGCCGGTGCAGGGCGCTCTCCTTCAGGAGCTAATCGATGTCGCCGTGATCCTGAACGCGCTGCGTGCCTTGCGCATCGAACCGCGTGAACCTGCGGTGCGGACAACGGCCATCGAACCGGTGCCGCCAATCTCCGAACTGAAGGAATACACATCATGA
>JAEYRQ010000513.1 GCA_023435545.1 Pseudomonadota bacterium
GAACGGTGACTATATGTCGCGTATCTTCGTGTAACATGCTGGCGAGGCAGGACATGCTGCAGATGACCGACGAAGCCCGAAGCACGGTGGCGCATCTGGAGGACCGCACTCTCCTGGTTCTCGACGACGACCGGCCGTTCCTGAACCGGCTGGCGCGTGCGATGGAGCGGCGTGGCTTCGACGTAACCGAGGCCGATACGGTCGCCGACGGTCTTGCCGCGGTCGAGGCGCATGCGCCGGCCTTCGCGGTGGTCGACATGCGTCTCGGCGACGGCAATGGCCTCGACGTGATCCAGCGCCTGAAGGAGAAGCGACCCGATGCGCGGGCAATCATTCTCACCGGCTACGGCAATATTGCCACCGCGGTGACGGCCGTGAAGCTCGGCGCCGTCGACTATCTCGCCAAGCCCGCGGACGCCGACGAGGTCTTCGCCGCGCTGATGAACGACGGCGAGGCGAAGGCGACACCTCCGGAGAACCCCATGTCGGCGGACCGGGTGCGCTGGGAGCATATCCAGCGCGTCTACGAACTGTGCGACCGCAACGTCTCCGAGACCGCTCGCCGGCTCAACATGCACCGGCGCACGCTGCAGCGCATCCTCGCCAAGCGCGCGCCGCGCTGAACCCGCGATGTCCGAGGCAGCCCCGGCGATCGCCATCTATGTCGACGCCGATGCCTGCCCGGTGAAGGACGAGGTCTACCGGGTCGCCGGCCGGCACGGCATCAGGGTGTTCGTCGTCGCCAACGCCTTCGTCAACGTCCCGCGCGACCCGCTGGTCGAACGGGTGATCGTGCCGAGCGGACCGGATGTCGCCGATGACTGGATCGCCGAGCGGGCCGGGCCGACGGCGATTGTCGTGACCGCCGACATCCCGCTTGCCGACCGGGTGGTGAAGGCCGGCGGTGCCGCCATTGCCCCGAACGGCAGGGCGTTCGATCACGGCTCGATCGGCATGGCGCTGGCGACCCGCAATCTGATGACGGAGCTGAGGTCGGCCGGGCAGACGACCGGCGGGCCGCGGCCGTTCGCGCCGAAGGACCGCGCGGCCTTTCTCGGCGCCCTCGACCGCGCGGTTGTCCGTCTGAAGCGCCAGGGGTACGGGAGCTGAGGCGGCCGCGAGGAGGTGCCTGTCCTCCCGCGCGCTGCCCAATTCTCGCAACCGCTGATATCCTCCCGGTCGACAACGAGTCGGGAGGTCGGACATGGTGCCATTCGCGGAGATCTACGCCCGTGCAGCCGAGCGCAAGGGCGGGGCCGACAAGCTGGAGGCGCTGCTCGGAACGCCCCTGTCGCGCGATGAGGTCGCCCGCATCCCCGACGACCGCATCCTCGCGGAAATGACGAAACGCATCTTCTCGGCCGGCTTCGTGTGGAGCGTCATCGAGGCGAAGTGGCCGGGCTTCGAGGAGGCGTTCCTCGGCTTCGACCCGAACCGCCTGCTGTTCCAGCCCGAGGACTACTGGCACGACTTGACCTCGGACAGCCGGATCGTGCGCCATGGCCAGAAGATCATGGCGGTGCACTACAATGTCCGCTTCGTCGCCGATGTCGCCGCCGAGCACGGGAGCTTCGGCCGGTTCCTGGCGAGCTGGCCGGCCGACGATCTGGTCGGCCTGTTCGAGGTGCTGGCAAAGCGCGGCAAGCGGCTCGGCGGGAAGACAGGGCAGTATCTGGTGCGCTTCCTCGGCATGGACGGGTTCGTCGTCTCCGGCGACGTCGCCGCCTGCCTGCGCGACGCCGGGCTCGACATCGCCGAGACGCCCACCTCGAAGAAGGACCTCGCCAAGGTCCAGGCACAGTTCAACGCCTGGGCAAAGGAGAGCGGCCGGCCGCTGACCCACATCTCGCGGATCGCGGCGATGTCGATCGGCCCGAACTACGATACGGAACGGCTGTCCGCCTATGCCGGCGGGGAGACGGAGTAGGCCCGCGGGCATTCCGCCGATATCTTTCGGCCGCCGATATCTTTCGGCCGCCGATATCTTTCGGCCACCGCTACTTTCCGGCCGGGGCCGCCGTCTTGCGCTGCGGCTTGAACGGCGCCATCCCGGCGCGCGCCAGTTCGTCGGTGCGCTCGTTGCCCGGATCGCCGGCGTGGCCGCGGACCCAGTGCCAGACGATCTCGTGCTCGCCGAGGACCGACTCCAGTTCCTGCCAGAGCTCGACATTCTTCACGGGCTTGTTGTCGGCCGTGCGCCAGCCCCTCCGCTTCCAGTTCTTGAGCCAGGACGTGATGCCGTCGCGCAGGTAGTTGGAATCGGTGTGCAGGTGGACGACCGAGGGCTTCTTCAGCGCCTCCAGCGCCCGGATGGCGGCAATCAGCTCCATGCGGTTGTTGGTTGTCAGCGCCTCGCCGCCCGACAGTTCCTTCTCGTGGCGCCCAGAGATCATCAGCACCCCCCAGCCGCCCGGACCGGGATTTCCCGAGCAGGCACCGTCCGTCCAGATGTCGACACGCGGCTTCTCCGCCATCAGTCCAGTCCGTACTCGCCGGCGCTCTGCACCACCCGGTGGAAGCGCAGGCGCTTGGCATATTCGAGCGGGTCCTTTGGCCTGACGAAGGCACCCGGCGGATGGTTGAGCCAGTCGTAGAGGCGGGTGACGAAGAAGCGCATCGCCGCGCCGCGCGCCAGGATCGGCAGCGCCTCGTACTCCGCGCCCGTCAGCCGGCGGCGTCCGGCATAGGCGGTCAGCATCGCCCGCGCCTTGGTGACGTTGAACGACAGGTCCGACTCGAAGCACCAGGCGTTGAGGCAGACCGCGATGTCGTAGGCGAGTGCGTCCCGGCAGGCGAAGTAGAAGTCGATCAGGCCCGAGACCCGGCTGTCGAGGAAGAACACGTTGTCGGGGAACAGATCGGCGTGGATCACGCCCGTCGGCAGGTCCTTCGGCCAGTTGGCCTCCAGGAAGCGCAGTTCGCCCTCCATCTCCGAGGCGAGCCCTGGTTGCAGGGTGTCCGCCCGGTCGGCGACGGCCGCGAAGATCGGCCGCCAGTCGTCGACGGAGAGACCGTTGCGCCGCTCGCCCTCGAAGTCGAGCGCCGCCTTGTGCATCGCCGCCAGCGCGCCGCCGAGCGCCCGGCAGTGCTCGACCCCCGGTCGGCGCACCCAAAGACCCTCGAGAAACGTCATCAGCGCCGCGGGACGCCCGCACAGGGTGCGCAGCGCCTCGCCGTCCCGGTCGCGTACCGGCAGGGGGCAGGTCAGTCCCTTCCCGGACAGATGCTCCATCAGGCCGAGGAAGAACGGCAGCTCGGCCGGGTTCACCCGCTTTTCGTAGAGCGTCAGGATGAAGTTCCCGGCCTCGGCGTGGACCAGGTAGTTGGTGTTCTCGACACCCTCGGCGATGCCCTTGAAGGAGAGCAGCGCGCCGATGTCGTAGCCCGCCACGAACTCAGCCAGCGCCTCGTCGGGCACTTCCGTATAGACCGCCATCGCGCCCTATTCCGCCGCTTCGCGGAGGTGCCGCGGCAGGTTGAAGGCGATGGACTCCTCGGCGGTCGAGACCGTCTCGATGTCGATGTTGAAGCGTTCGTCGAAGGCGCCGATGATCTCTTCCACCAGCACCTCCGGAGCGGACGCGCCGGCGGTGATCGCCAGCGTGCGAATATCCGAGAAGCGCGTCCAGTCGATGTCCGACGCCCGCTGCACCAGCACCGCCACGGGGCAGCCGGCGCGCTCGGCCACCTCGACGAGCCGCTGCGAGTTGGAGGAATTGGGGGCGCCGACCACGATCGTCGCGTCGGCCCGCGGCGCCACAGCCTTCACCGCCTCCTGGCGGTTGGTGGTGGCGTAGCAGATGTCTTCCTTGTGCGGCGCGGTGATGTCCGGGAAACGCTCGGTCAGCACCGTGACGATCTCGCGGGTGTCGTCGACCGACAGCGTCGTCTGGGTGATGAAGGCTAGCGCGTCCGGCCGCTCCGGCTCGAAGGCACGGGCGTCCTCCACCGTCTCGATCAGGGTGACGGCTCCCTCGGGAAGCTGCCCCATCGTGCCGACCACCTCCGGATGACCCGCATGGCCGATCAGCACGATCTCGCGGCCTCGCATGTGGTGGATCTGGGCTTCCCGGTGCACCTTGGTGACCAGCGGGCAGGTCGCGTCGATCTGGAACAGGTTGCGGGCGGCCGCACCCGCGGGCACCGACTTCGGCACACCATGGGCGGAGAAGATCACCGGGGCGTCGGTGTCGGGGATCTGGTCAAGTTCCTCGACGAACACCGCCCCCTTCGACTTCAGCCCCTCGACCACATAGCGGTTGTGGACGATCTCGTGGCGGACATAGACGGGCGGCCCGTAGCGCTTCAGCGCCAGCTCGACGATCTGGATCGCCCGGTCGACGCCCGCGCAGAAGCCGCGTGGCGAGCAAAGCAGGATCTTCAGCGGGGGGCGATAGTCTGCGGGCATCGGGAGCGTGCGTCCGGGGGCCCGGCTCGGCGCGAGCGGGGTGTCGCCGGCTATACTGGGTTAGGGCCGGGGCGTGTCAAGGCCG
>JAEYRQ010000514.1 GCA_023435545.1 Pseudomonadota bacterium
CTCGTGAAGAGATATTTCCAGTCCATCGGCAGGCCCCCAGCAATGCCCGGGACCGCACAGCCGGGTCCCCGCCGGCGGTGCGATGCTACGTCGCGGAAGGCGATTCGTCGCGGGATAAGCGAAAGGCGGTCCGACTGGCCCTTCTCAGTCGCGCAGCAGATCGTTGATCGAAGTTTTCGAGCGGGTCTGCTCGTCGACGCGCTTGACGATCACCGCGCAATAGAGGCTGGGGGTGGGCATGTTGCCGCCCGCGGTTCCGCCCGAAGGCATCGTCCCCGGCACCACCACCGAGTAGGCCGGCACCTCGCCGCGGAACACCTCCCCGCTCGCGCGGTCGACGATCTTCGTCGAGGCGCCGATATAGACGCCCATCGACAGCACCGCCCCCTCGCGCACGACCACGCCCTCGGCCACCTCCGAGCGGGCGCCGATGAAGCAGTTGTCCTCGATGATGACGGGACCGGCCTGCAGCGGCTCCAGAACGCCGCCGATGCCGGCGCCGCCGGAGATGTGGCAGTTCCTGCCGATCTGCGCGCAGGAGCCGACGGTCGCCCAGGTATCGACCATCGTCCCCTCGTCGACATAGGCGCCGAGATTGACGAAGGACGGCATCAATACTACGCCCTTGGCGATGAACGCGGAGCGGCGGACGACGCAATTGGGCACCGCGCGGAAGCCGGCGGCCTGGAACTCCGACGCACCCCAGCCGTCGAACTTCGAGGGAACCTTGTCCCACCACGACGCGCCGCCGGGGCCGCCTGCGATCGCCGTCATGTCGTTCAGGCGGAAGGACAGAAGCACCGCCTTCTTCAGCCATTGATTGACCTGCCAGTCGCCATCGCGCTTCTCGGCGACCCGCTTGCGGCCGGAATCGAGCAGGTCCAGCGCCGCATCCACCGCCTCGCGAACCTCGCCGCGGGTGGCGGGCGTCACCTCGGCGCGCGCCTCCCAGGCGGCGTCGACGATCGTCTCGATCTGTGCGGTGTCCACGGCGTCCCTCTCCCTCTCGCTGTTGGGGGCCGACTACCGGGCGGCCGGCGGCCTGTCAATCACCGTCGGGCGCAACGCTATGTCCCTCCACCGCGCTCACCAGGAAGTCGGCGAGGTCGTCGGTGACGTGATCGATATAGCCGCCCTCCCCGACCTCCGTCTCCCAGCGCTGGCGGTAGGCGAGCGTCTCGGCGGGCGTATCGGGTTTAGCCACGACCAGCACGGTGCGCATGCCGAGCGTGCGCGGGACCTCCAGGTTGCGCGGCAGATCCTCGAACATCGCCGCGCGGGCGGGATCTATGCCGTAGCGGGCGACGAACCGGTCGTAGGGCGGGCGTGCCGGCTTCGGTTCGAAGTCGGCGGCGATGATGTCGAACATGTCCTCGAAATGGCTCTCGATGCCGAGCCGGGCGACCACCGACTGCGCGTGCGCCCGCGAGCCGTTGGTCAGCACGAATTTGCGGCCGGGCAGCAGGCTCAGCGCCGCGCCGAGCGCTGGGTCCGGCTCGATCGGCGAATGGTCGATATCGTGGACATAGGCGAGGAATTCGTGCGGGTCGACGCCATGCACGCTCATCAGCCCGCGCATGGTGGTGCCGTACTCGCGGTAGAACCGCTTCTGGATCGCCTTCGCCTCCACCGGGTCGACGCCGAGCAGCGTCGAGATGAACTCGCCCATCTTCCTGTCGACCTGCGCAAACAGGTTCGAGTGCGGCGGATAGAGCGTGTTGTCGAGGTCGAATATCCAGGTCTCGACCGAGGCGAAGGTCTGCGCCAGCAGGCCTTTGGTCAGGTCGCCGCTCACGGGGTGATGAGCGTCCCGGCGCCGTGCTCGGTGAACAACTCGAGCAGGACGGCGTGCGGCACCTTGCCGTTGAGGATGACGACGCCCTCGACGCCGCGCTCCACCGCGTCGATGCAGGTCTCGACCTTGGGGATCATGCCGCCGGAGATGGTGCCGTCGTCGATGAGGCGCTTCGCCTCGCCGACGGTGAGTTCCTTGATCAATCTCTTGTCGCGGTCGAGCACGCCGTCAACGTCGGTGAGGAACAGAAGGCGCTTCGCCGACAGCGCGCCGGCGATGGCACCCGCGAAGGTGTCGGCGTTGACGTTGTAGGTCTCGCCGTCGAGGCCGGGCGCCACCGGAGCCACCACCGGGATCAGATCCTCCTTGGAGACCATCCGCAGCACGGCCGGATTGACGGTGTCCGGCTCGCCGACGAAGCCGAGATCCACGATCTACTCGATGTTGGAATCCGGGTCGATCATTGTGCGCGTCGCCTTGCGGACGATCACCATGTTGCCGTCCTTGCCGCACAGGCCGACGGCGCGGCCGCCCTCGCGGTTGATCGCCTGGACGATCTCCTTGTTGATGCCGCCGGCGAGAACCATCTCGACGATCTCGACGGTCGCCTTGTCGGTGACGCGCAGGCCGGCGCGGAACTCCGACTTGATGCCGAGCTTGTCGAGCATCCGGCCGATCTGCGGGCCGCCGCCATGCACCACGATCGGGTGGATGCCGGAGGTCTTCAGCAGGGTGATGTCCTCGGCGAAGGCGCGGGCGAGCTCTGGATCGCCCATCGCGTGGCCGCCATACTTCACCACGACCGTCTGCTCGTCGTAGCGCAGCATGTAGGGCAGCGCCTTGGCGAGGATCTCGGCCTGGGCCTGCGGCGTCATCTCGGGGGTATCGGGCATCGGTCCGTGCTGTCGTGTTGTCGCGCCGGGGCGTCATACAGGAGCCACGCGACAGGCTCAATGCGGCGCGGGCCGACGACGCCGCGCGCTATTCCGCCAGCCGCGCGATCTCCGCGCGCAGGATGTCGATCCCAGTGCCCTTCTCGCTCGAGGTCGCGATGATCTCCGGATAGGCCGCCGGGTGCTTGGCAAGCTTCGCGGCGGTCGCCACCAGAACCTCCTCCTGCGCGGCGGCGCCGATCTTGTCGATCTTTGTGAGCACCGCCTGATAGGAGACCGCCGCCTTGTCGAGCAGCTCCATGATGCCCTCGTCGACCGCCTTGATGCCGTGCCGGGAGTCGATCAGCAGGAACACCCGCCTGAGATTCGGCCGGCCCTGCAGGTAGCGGCGGATCAGCGCGGTCCATGCATCGACCTTGCGCTTCGGCGCCTGCGCGAAGCCGTAGCCGGGCATGTCGATCAGCCTCAGACCGGCGCCCTCGCTCTCGAAGACGTTGATTTCCTGGGTTCGGCCGGGCGTGTTGGAGGTGCGGGCGAGGTTGTTCTGGCCGGTCAGCGCGTTGAGCAGGCTCGACTTGCCGACGTTCGAGCGCCCGGCAAAGGCCACCTCGGCG
>JAEYRQ010000528.1 GCA_023435545.1 Pseudomonadota bacterium
GGCAGAAAGGAAGGGCCCGACGCGAGGAGGGCGCTTCCTGCAGCGGTGCCGGTTGGCTGGTGAATGAAGCGGAGCCAGAACGGAGGGACGTTGCGACGATAAGGAGCGCCGGCCCGGAGTGTCGGCGCAGCGGAAGGCACAGGCCAGAGGCACAAGGCCTTTGAACTACAGACCCGCAGCAGCCCTGCTCCTTTGAAAGGGTGGGTGGGGCGCGGGAGAAGCGTGGCCGTGGCCCGGCTCCTCCCAGTTGTGTGTTGGCCTTGCGGGTGGGGACTGGGAGGCTGAGGTAGGGGCTACTAAACATAATGGGCTTATGGGAAAAGCCTATGCGTTGGCATGCTTGCATAAGGGAGGGAGGCTTTCCCATAAGAACCCATTATGTTTATTGTAGCTTCCGCCGTTTTTGTACTGGCAGGAGGCTGGCGGTGGCGGTGGTTGGAGCCAGCCGACTTTTTGTTTGGCTGACGGTGCGGTGGGACAGCTCTTTGCCCTCAAGGCAAAGTGGTGTGCGCGTGGCGCGGCGGCCACACAAAAAGCCTGACAGTTAAAAACGGCGGCACTACCGAAGAGGGAAGCGCGAAGGGAGGGTTCGTGCGAAGGCCGCTGACCTAGCCGGGCGTGCGGGTGGGTAGGGGCTGAGCTTTTTTTGACTTCGGATAACGTTAGCGTAGAAAGGTGAGAATTTCTTTTGTTGTAGATACACCTTGTTTTATTCAATAGCTATTCTGCAGCTGAGTTCGTTATACTGGGAAAAGCTGGGAAGGACCCCGAACGATGCAGTGAGTGACACAACGGACGGTGAGGAGAGGGCCAGGGCTGGACACACAAAATCTAATTAGACTGATTTGAGAGATTCTTAAGAGTACATTGCGAAAACTGCGAGGGCTTATGATTTACGTTTTGCAACTTCCGTAATTGCAAACTTGTCAGTCAAGGTTTTCCAAAGCAACCTTTGTTGTTAGTTGGGTTAGGAGCGATAAGTTTCGTTGTAGGAACAGCTCTACTAAAAATTGGATTAATGAATCGCGTATGTTGTTTGGCGAAAAAATATGCTGTCAGTTTTGATTTTTCGAACGGCATTGCTCTTTTTGAATTTTTAGAATAGAGGAACAAATGACTTTTAGTTTCTCCAATAAAAATTAAAGAGCCATTTGATACTATCGTATCACGTTCTTGAACTATAGTTAGAATCTTCGAGCCAGATCCGCAACCGACTGCCGCAGCTTCCAATCCCGACATTGCAATCGTCCCGACAAAAACCAAGCCCAGAACGAAGACCATTTTGAAAGGATCTCTTCCAGAGAGTTTGTAAAGTATGATAAAATTAACAGCTAAGCATCCCTGGGCAATCCAAAATATAATTTTCCCAAGTGAGAAATTTATAAATAAGATAGTAAAGAGTGAGACAACTACAAGTGAAGTGCCAATTTTCAGAATCTTACTTCTCTGCCCTTTCAGCGAAACAAGGAATCGACGGTAATTAACGAGGTCGAGACCGAGAACCGCGATAACAGCTAATAATGTTAAGCAGGAAATGTAAAGTAGGGAATATATGGGTATGAAATGGAATATGAGTTCAGGGGTATCAAGATAATGATATATGTCAATGCCAAACACATAATAATACGTCTGGAGTTCAATGAAACTTAAAAATATTAGTGCTATCGTGATTAGAGGAAGGTGTTTTATGATTTTTTCTAACATGGAAAGAAAAATACGAAGATTACTTGAAAGCTTAGTTCGGAATATCCTCAATTCAAAAGATTAATACAAACCCTAATTTTTCTAGGAGAGCTACTATTTGGATAATGGTAATGACGTTCATTTCATCTGTTGGCACCTCAGGGTCTCTCTTTTTAAACAATGAGATTGAAAACTCTGAAAATCTTTTGAAATATATCTCAAACCTCAGAGAGTCTTTATTTGACGATTACGATAAGGTAACGGAGAAAAATGAAGATGCGAGTCAACTGTTTATGAAATATGGGTCGAAAATTGAAGAAATTTAAACTGCATTTCAAACCGCTTTTCGTTTTCTGATAGTTTCTTGCTTTTGAGAAGACTGCTTTTTGTAATCGCTAGCAAATCTCAAAAGGGGCAGCTCTCTTTACGTTTCAAACAAATGTTATTCATTCTATTCTCTATCGGACAGGCCAATATTCGATGGCAAATGATTCTTTTAATATCTGCAGGTCAGTAGGCTAATTTTGTAGTATTGTGTTTGCGGGGTTTTGGAAGACATAGCTGGTTTTATACTACTACGATATTTACTGATTTTGTTGGAGATAATTGTATTTTGTATAAAATTTACTCGATAAACCTAATGTCAATGAGTTTGAACACGCAGGATCTACAGCCTATAATCAATTTTATTTGGTCTGTAGCGGACGACGTCCTAATCAACAAATACCTTGAGAATCAATACCAAGACGTAATTCTACCGATGACGGTCCTCCGTAGACTGGACTTGGCTCTTGAGCCGACGAAAGAAAAGGTGCTGAAAACTTACAACGAGTTTAAGGGAAAGATCGAAAACCTAAACGGGTTGCTCACTAGTTCGCAGCATGGTTCTGGGCTTGCGTTTTACAATACGTCAAGGTTTACAATGAAGATGTTGCTGGATGATCCAAAAGGTATTAATAGCAACTTCCTGGACTACCTTAATGGATTCTCTGAAAATGTTCAAGATATCATCAGCAAATTCAAGTTTCGCAATCAATTGGAGCGGTTTGAAGAGACGGGTATTACGTTTGCTCTGATTGAGAAATTTTGCAGTCCCAAGATTGAATTAAGCCCGGAGAAGGTTTCTCCCATGGCTATGGGGTATATGTTTGAGGACCTGATCCGGAGGTTTAACGAGAAAACAAATGCCGCCGCCGGACGACATTTTACACCGCGGGAAATAATCGAGTTGATGACGCATCTTGTTTACTTGCCAGTGAAGGAAAAGATTCAAAATGGAACTTTCCTGGTGTATGACCCGTGTGCTGGAAGTGGAGCAATGCTTACACAATCCAAACATTTTGCTACGGATCCGGATGGAGAAGTCAGGTCGAAAGGTAACTTTCATCTCTATGGGCAGGAGAACACAGGTGAGATGTATGCCACCTGTAAATCGGACATGTTGCTCAAAGGTGAGGATCCTGACAAAATAAAATTCGGCTCGACCCTTAGTGAGTATGGTTTTGATCCGGATCTGAAGTTCAATTTTATGCTCACGAATCCCCCCTATGGTACGAGTTGGAAACAGGATATCGATAACCTTAACGTAGGGACTGATAAGAAAGTTAGCATTGTTGACAGACGGTTTAATCTTCCGATAAGAAACTTTAAGGGTGAGCTCGTGAGTACCTGTCTTACCAGTAGAAGTAACGACGGTCAGCTTATGTTTTTGCTCCACATGCTGAGTAAAATGAAAGACCCTAAAGACGGGGGCAGCCGGATAGCCTCTGTACATAATGGCTCGGCGCTGTTTACTGGCGATGCAGGCAGCAGCGAGAGCGGCATAAGGCAGTATATTAATGAAAACGACCTGCTGGAGTGCGTTATACAGCTTCCCAACGATATTTTTTACAACACCGGCATAGCCACTTATGTCTGGATCATTAGTAATGTAAAGGAGAAGAAAAGAAAGGGCAAAGTGCAGCTGATAAACGCCTCCTCCGATGCTTTTTATAGTAAAATGCGCAAATCCTTAGGCAGCAAGCGCAATGAGCTAAGGCCGGAGCATATCCTCAAAATCCAGGACTTGTACTTTGCCTTTGAAGAGAACGAGTACAGCAAAATATTTGAGAATGAAGACTTCGGCTATTACCAGATCACTGTTCATCAGCCGGAAAAAGACAGCGAGGGGAAAATAATACTGGATGCTAAAGGCAAGCCCAAAAGCCATAGTGCGCTAAAGGACATAGAGAACGTACCGATGAAGGAAAGCATAGCAGAGTACTTTAAACGCGAGGTACTCCCTTTTGCGCCGGAGGCCTGGTACGACAAAACGAAAATGAAAGTAGGCTATGAAATTGCTTTCAATAAATACTTCTATAAATACCAGCCGTTACGCCCTTTGACAGAAATAGCCGAGGACATAAAAAGGCTGGAGCATGAAACGGAGGACTTATTAAACGAAATTATTTCATGAGCACGTTCAAGCTATACGAAAAGTACAAAGAAAGTGGACACGACTGGTTGGGATGTATACCTGACAACTGGACAACAAAGAGGGCTAAATGGATATTTAGGGAGGTAAACCATAGATCTAAAACAGGTAATGAAGAGCTACTGTCGGTGTCAGAACATTATGGAGTAATCAAAAGAAAGAATGCTAATGTAAATATGTTTAAGGCTGAGTCGTATGAAGGCTATAAACTTTGTAATCCGGGAGACTTAGTCATCAATTCGCTTTGGGCTTGGAGTCGAGGCCTTGGCTTTTCTCGATATTATGGAATCGTAAGCACCGCTTATGGTGTTTATAGGCCAAAACCCGAGAATGTCGGTGATTTTCGATATTTTCATTATTTGTTAAGAACAAATAAT
This sequence comes from Pseudomonadota bacterium, assembly GCA_023435545.1. Lineage (GTDB taxonomy): Bacteria > Pseudomonadota > Alphaproteobacteria > Rhizobiales > Tepidamorphaceae > Tepidamorphus. The sequence continues at coordinate 4,534 of JAEYRQ010000528.1, forward strand.
TATGTGGGCCAATACAGAATTAGGTCAAAAGGAGTATGGATTTCACGTCTCCAACTTTCAGACCATAATTTTTTGGACATTCCAATCCTACTTCCTCCTAAAAGGGAACAGGAAGCAATAGCCCGCTATCTCGATCACAAAGCCGGGCAGATAGACCGTTTTATCCGCAAGAAGAAGCAGTTAATAAAGCTCCTCAACGAGCAAAAGGCGGCTATCATCAACCAGGCTGTTACCAAAGGTATTAATCCCAATGCGCCAATGAAGGATAGTGGTATAGAATGGCTTGGGGAGATACCGGAGCATTGGAATAAAGTTCGATTGCGGTACCTGACAAAAATAACTACGGGTGGAAAGAACACAGAAGATAGAGTTGAAGATGGAGAGTACGATTTTTATGTACGATCGCAGATCATAGAAAAAATTAATTCCTATTCATTCGACGGGGAGGGCATCCTAACGGCTGGTGACGGGGCAGGCGTTGGTAAAATATTCCACTACGCTAAGGGAAAATTTAATTTTCATCAAAGAGTCTACTTGTTTTTTGATTTCGCATCAAGCGTTAAAGGTGAGTTTTTATTTAATTATTTGAAAGCAAACCTTAAAACCGAACTGATGATGTATAACGCGAAATCTACTGTTGATAGTGTAAGACTACCAGTTTTAAAGGATTTTATTGTTTGTATTCCACCGGAAGAAGAACAATATAGTATTGTACATTTCATAAATAATGAAACGAAGAATATCAACGACGCTATTTCAATAATCGAAAAAGAAATAGCCCTCACCGAAGAATACCGCACCGCCCTGATAGCGGAAGCAGTAACCGGCAAGATAGATGTACGGGAATATAAAATACCGGAAACAGTAAATGAGGAAATATATGAGGAAATATATGAGGAGCTAAGCATTGCCGCTGAAGATGAGGCGGAGTATGAAAATGTCTAAATCTAATACTTAGACATTTTTTAGCCGTTTTTTAGACATTTGAAGTTTTTATTATGAGTACCGACACTACCGAAAAAGGCTTAGAAGCAAATATCAGCGAGTATCTAGCAGAAGCGAACGGCTATATAAGCCGCTCTAATGCTGCGTATGATGCTACGGCCTGCCTGGATAAGGAGCTGCTTTTCCAGTTCCTGGAAGCCACTCAGCCGAAGGAAGTAGCCAAGCTAAAAGACTATCACAAAGACTTGTATGAGCAGAAAATATGCAAGCGACTCAATGACCAGATACAAGCCAAGGGCGTGATAGAGGTACTGCGTAAAGGCATAACTGACGGCTTTACAGGCACCAAGCTCCAACTATTCTACGACAAGCCGGTATCTACCTATAACGCTACGGCGGACGCGCTTTATAAAGCAAATATTTTCTCCGTAATGCGACAGGTTTTCTATTCGCCGAGCAATAGAAACTCTCTGGACATGGTGATATTCATTAACGGTATCCCGTTAATATCATTTGAGCTGAAAAATGAGCTGACCAAACAAACCGTACAACACGCCATAAAGCAATATAAAGAGGACAGAGACCCTAACGAGCCGCTTTTTCAATTAGGCAGGCTCATTGTCAACTTTGCCGTAGATACCGAGGAAGTATGGATGTGTACGCATTTGAGGAAAGAAAAGTCCTATTTCCTTCCCTTCAACAAAGGCAATAACAATGGCGCAGGCAACCCGCCCAACGGTGGCATCAAGACCGATTATCTCTGGAAAGAGATTCTAACAAAGGATAGCCTTACGGATATCATACAGAACTTTTGTCAGTTGATTGCCGAGGATAAGGAGGTTGCAGATGGGAAGGGGAAGGTAAAAACCATTCGACAAACTAAACTCATTTTTCCAAGGTATCATCAGTTGACAGCCGTTAGGTTGTTGCTTAACCACGCAAGCCGGTATGGTGCCGGACAGAAATATCTTGTCCAACATTCGGCAGGGTCTGGAAAATCAAATTCAATTTCGTGGTTAGCGCATCAGCTTGTAGGGCTTCATAGAGAAGATAACGGAGAGCACATCTTTGATACGGTGATTGTAGTGACCGACCGTAGAGTGCTCGATGCTCAGATCCGGAACAATATCAAGCAGTTTCAGCAAGTAGATAAACTTGTGCAGCCAATAACGGAGGGGAGTAAGCAATTGAAGCAGGCATTAGAGGAAGGGAAGAAGATTATTGTCACGACTATTCAAAAATTTCCAATGATCGTCGACGACATCGGCGATCTTCCTGGAAACAATTTTGCTATAATTATTGATGAGGCTCACAGTAGTTTGAGTGGGCAAATGGCAAGGAAGCTGAATCAGACTATCGCCAAACCGACGGATGATGATCAGGTGTATGAGACAGAAGATGGTGATACTGTTACTGGTGAGGATCTAGTAGAGGAAACGATAAGGGCGCGAAAGCTTTTACCTAATGCAAGTTATTTTGCTTTCACAGCGACGCCAAAGAACAAGACTCTGGAGCTATTCGGTGTGCCCTTTGAACATGAAGGGAAAACCAAGCACCAAGCCTTCCATTTATACTCCATGAAGCAAGCTATAGAGGAAGGGTTCATAATGGATGTACTGCAGAATTATACTACCTACCAGAGCTATTATGCCTTGCTTAAAAAGATAGAGGACGATCCTGAGTATGATAGTAAGCGGGCGCAAAAAAAACTCAAGGCGTTTGTAGAGAGCCATGAGCATGCGATTAAGAAGAAAACGACTCTGATGATAGAGCACTTCATGGAAAGTGTAGTGAGGCAGCGTAAGATTGGAGGTTTTGCCAAGGCAATGTTGGTGACAGGATCGAGAGCGAATGCTGTGAAGTATAAGAGCACATTTGATGATTATTTAAGAAAGACTAACAATCCGTTCAAGGCAATCGTTGCCTTTTCCGGAGAAGTAGAAGGGCAAACTGAAGTTAATCTCAATGGTTTTTCTAGTGCTGCAATCCCAGCAACGTTTGAGAAAAGCGAATATAGATTTTTGATAGTTGCAAATAAGTATCAGACGGGATTTGATCAACCACTGCTTCATACAATGTACGTTGATAAGAAACTAGGTGGAGTGAACGCTGTTCAGACTCTTTCGAGGCTGAACCGCAGCCATCCGATGAAGAAAGACACGTTTGTGCTGGACTTCGCGAACAAGGCTGAAGATATTGAGAAGGCTTTCACGCCTTATTTCGAAAGTACGATACTTGGAGAAGCCACTGATCCAAATAAATTGTTTGATCTGCAGGACGCACTGGATAATTTTCAGGTATATAATCGCGAGCAGGTTGAAGAGTTTTCGGATGGAATTCTGACAAATCGTTTGATAGATCAGCTGCATGGCATTTTAAATGAGTCGGTTCAACTATTTAGGGATACCTTGGCAGAGGAGCAACAGATCGATTTTCGTGCGAAGGTGAAAACCTATGTAAGGCTGTATGTTTTTCTCTCGCAGATTGTGCCGTTTGAGAACGCCTATTTGGAGAGGCTTTACATTTTCCTAAGTCATCTGCAGAACAAGATAGGGAGCGATGCTCCTATAGATCTTGCAAAGGGAATTCTGGAGAATATCGATATGGATAGTTACAGGTTGCAGCTAGAAGGAACAGCCGCAATAAAACTGGAGAAAGGTGGCGATATCGCTCCAATTCCTACAGAAATGAGAGGGGGGAAAGCGGAAGTGGAAATAGATAGGCTTTCAAATATACTGCAGTCTTTTAACGATCGTTATGGTACTCAGTTTGAGGACGTGGATAAGGTGCGAAAGATGGCGGAAGATATAGCTGCTGATGTGGCTAAAAACGAGGAGTTGATTACGTCCCTAAAGTATTCTGATGAACAGAATGCCAAGATAACGAGTGACAAGGTTGTGGCTGAAGAGATGTTGAAGCATATCACTTCGCGCTTTGACCTATACAAGATGTTCTCTGATAACAAGGAGTTCAAAGAGGATTTTTCGGCTCTAATGTTTAACCTGGCAAAGGAGTTGATTTATAAGGGAATGGGAACTGGGACGTTGTAGTAGGGCTGTTAATTATTGTTTAGGTATACTTCTAGTGCCTCTAATGTATTGCAGTATTTGCTATAGTTCTCTTTAATCCCTTTGTGGGATAAAAAGACTGTTTTTCCATTCGACTTCGAAATTTTGTGTTCTGTCTTTGCTTCCAATTGGATTGACGGAATGATCCAAAAGTTAGGCAAGGTTGTGAGGATTTCTATTTTACTTTCGAAAGTGACTAAGGCATAGAACAAATTTGGACCTGTAGGCAGCCTACCTGAATTACATATAAGCCAATCATCGGATTTTTTATTGACGCCTTTGACTTCAATAAGTATGTAGGCACCGCTTTCGGTCATTACTATTATGTCAACACCTTTCTTGTTGCCCAATGACAGATAAGCATCCTTACCCGCTCTGTGTAAAAGGCTCATGATAAGAAATTCAGATGCTAGGTTCGTGTTGTAGCCGGTATTGGCATTCCGTTTCGGCACGAGGTTTAGTCAATACTATTTTCTGCGTTCGCAAGGATCGAAGTGATTCTAGCTTTAATTTCATCAATAGATAGGTGGATTTTTTCCGGTTCTCCTGATTTTTCAGCCATTAAAGTAGAAAGGAGGCCTTTCTTCGAGTTTATGGTTTTCAAATTTTGCTTGATTACGTTTTGAGTCAAATTAAGTTGAATAGCTAAGTCCCTGACAGTTGTTGCATGATCGTCCAAAATTGCATTGAAAACAGAGGATGTCACCCAACTTGGTTTTTTAGGAATTGATGCCTTTTTCGGGCTACTTACAATTTGAGAATATACAGAGGAGACACGTTTAAAAGGATCCTGGAATCGTTTAGTCACTCTCTGAGGTTTATAAGATGTCCATACGGTATCAAAGTAGACGTCGCTAATAATTTTTTCGGTAAAGCTTTTTTCTGGAATAACTGATGGCATATTCTGAGCCTTTTTTAATGCTGCTTTCAAGCCATAAAGAAACATGCAAGGTTGATCGATATTAACGTTTGCCTTTTCGTTTTTGTGAATTGAAGAAAGGATTTTGAGAGCCTTAATATCTGGTGAGTTGGAACTTTTTAATATCACATGTTCAAGGTTGTGAAGCATTAGTTCTAGTAGGTTGTCTGAATCTTTCGTGGTGCTAAGGAAGTATACATAACAGACTATAATTCCAAGCATCGGATCATCCCATTTTCCAGAAGCTGCAAGATCAATTAAGCGTTTAGGCACATAGTATATGCCGTTTTGCATTTTTTGAAGTATGGCATCAAGTTCTAGAATTTTTCGATCGTGGTGGCGAAAGCCATCCAATGGTCTTTTGATGAGTATACGAAGACTGCCGAAGCAAGGTTGCTTGTCAATAGTCAGAAAAACTTGGGTTTGCCATTGCTCAAATAGATAGACTGGAAATTCGCGGGATTTTTTGCCAGAGTACCGTACAAAATATTGACCATGAGGAAGACGCACGTTGAAAGCAAGCCAACCCTCCTTTACATTTTCTTTGACGAAAAAAGCATTCAGAACATATATTTCTTCTCGATTCGAGTCTATAATCGAGAAGCCACCACCCAGAGATGGTATTGATTTACTATCAGCAGATTGTTTTCTTGAAGATGAAAGAAAAATGAACAATGATGATGTGGCTTCTGGATTCGTAATATCAACCGTGGGTGATAAGCTCCAGTGTTCAGCCGCATTGAAATGAAACTCATTTGTCGAACGAAAATATTCAGCGGGTAGCGCTGAATATTGACCTTCTGCTAGCCAGGACTTCTCTATTTCGCTCTGGACTCGATAATGTTGTTCTTCAAAATATTCGTTGAGCTCAATTCTTAGTTTGTAAAGGCCTTTCGGCACCATCACCTTTATTTTTTCATAGCCTCCTATGATAAGGTTGTCCATACTATCAAACAACTTTAGGTGGGCGAATTCACGGAGGGGGCCTTTCGCCGAAAAAGCAAACAGAAATTTTCTTTCTTTTGACTCTTTGGAAGAAAAAAAGCTCTCTATTACCTCAAAACTCATAATGGTTTATATTTTGGGAGCTTGTGATGCGTATTGTTTTGAATTCTGGGTCATCGTCGAATAGAATTGTATAATTTCCTGGGCGGAGTGATAGATTCCAAGGGGTCTCGCTCGTATTTCCTGATTTTAATTCGTTCATGTAGCCATCCTCCAGAATAGCCTTACGACCAGGTGTTTTGAAAACTATAGTAATTGGAAAAGTGTTGACAGGGAGGCTTACTATAGGAGTAGAAGAATCGCCACTGCTATGAAGCCTTGCTTTTTGCATCAGATTTCTTTCTCCTAGCAATTCGGGGAGATAACTGTCGATAAACTGTTGCAGGCTTTGCACAGTGATTGATCCGTTTTTTGCGGCATTACCATTAAGTCCCGTGAGTAATGCTTTTGTATAGAGACCATGTATTTGGTTTTTCGTTTTCGAATCATCCAATGTTACGTCAATAGCTTCTTCATATGAAAGCGTGGTGAATTCTGTCGAATAGAACACAAAAAAATTGCAGGAAGCAGAGTGATTTGAGGGCCTTGCGTTTCCGAATCTTGGATTTGCGCCTTGAATTCCTGGTCTGCGATTTCTGCAGCAGTCCAAAAAAAAGAAGATCTCTTGAAATAGTCCACTATGTATCAGAGTTTCAAGGTAGGCTCGCGACAAAAGCGCATAATTTCGCCAAAAGTTTGACCACTTTGGTAGGATTAGAGCCGTATCGTCATGGCTGATCCCCAGGCCATGACCAGAGAAATAAAAGTAGAGTCTTCTAGCTGAATTTCTTTCTTCTAACAACTTATTGACTATTTCTTCGAATTTATCATCAATGTCATCTTGAAGAGGCCTCACCGAATTTTCTTGAGATAGGATAAGCTTACAATTATCAGGAGGTAGATTACCTCCATCGGGGGACACCAGCCAGTTTTGAAATGCAGTGGCGTCATTCGATGGGCCATTAAGTCTTGAAAGTTCGTTGTAGTGGCTCACGCCAATTACTACGGCAAAATCTAGTGCATTGTTCATTTTGTATTTATTGATTAATTATGAACATGACACTGTGTAATGTTGGTTGTTCGTCGTCGAAAAATGTATGTCCTTTTGCAGTGCAGCGAAAACCATCTTCAACGCCATCTTCGGTAACAGCGTAGACTATTTTACCTTTCGGTTCCAGAAATGTTTTGATGTCTTTCAGGTAGTCAATCCTGTCATAAGGAGTGTTGCCGGTAACATGCCTCTCAAGACCTAAGATATGAGCGTCAGAACGATCATCCTTGATTTTACTGTCGTTCTCCAGAACCCCTGATATAAAGTAAAGTAAAGAACGGGTGTATAAGTAGGGAATCATGCTATCTTGAGTTTCAAATTTATCTGCCATTGTGAAACAGCGAAAGTCCTTAAATAAGTATGGTTTGTTAAGTAAGGTGCGTTGAAACTCATCGCATCGTAATGCTGGAGCTAGAAAAATAACGTGTCTGAATTTTAGATTGAGATTTCTTGAAGTTATAGAATTAGCCATTTCATTTATGACAATAGAACCAGCTGAATGACCTACAACATCAATTGTTAGTTCACCTACCTCGTTTTGATATTCTACGAGTTTATGTAAGAAGTATGAACCCACTTTCCAGTCTTCTTCATTACCTTCAAAGTTGTTCTCAGACCACATCAACCTGGCTTTGTTTTTCATGCGCCCCCATAACCAAGTGCCTAGGTCAGCAATGTAATACTGACGAAGAATTTCTTCGACGATAGTTGGGAAAAATCCATGGTCTCTCCCTTTTATGTGACGCTTTACTACACGTAACGTAATCTTTACTGCAGCAATGATTAATTGGGTTAATTCGATTACGCCTTTAGCACCTACATGATTTTGATTAGGAGCGATTTTTTCTGAATCCATAAGTTTTGCTTCGGCTTCAGATTTCGGCTCATTGGCGGCAGCTTGCAATTCGTAGTCGCTATACACTTCTTCCTCAATTTGAGCTTCAATTTCCGCGCTTAGTAATGTATCGATTGCGTCATCGTCGTCCAACATCTCAGCTGTAACAACATTAGCAGCTTTTTTTCCGGTATTGACGACGTAATTGTCGAATGGCTTACTTTTTTCTAATTCCAGTTCAATCTCATGATCAGAAAGCTGATCGACACCTTTAGCGAAACCTTGAAAATCTTTTATATCAATCCCAAGTTTTTGACCAGCAACCTTAATAATGCGCAATAAAAGTCTTTTAAAGAAATTCGATTTCTTGATTGTGTCAAAATTTTGACTGATAGTGTCAATTAAACCCGTTTCCCATACGAAACAAATTGGGTGGGAATTTGTCTGTTGCAGTACCTCCTTTGAAATTATTTCTGCGGTTGACATCCCCTTTTTTGCATTCTTCAGGCCACCGTGGAAATAGAGGACTATTTTTTTCTGGCGTTGTGTTTTTAGATGTTCTATGATGTTGTCAACATCTTGAGGCGTAGAATCGATCGTGCTATCTCCTGAGGGTTTGAAAGATCCAGACGCACCTACATTGATGTAAAAAAGTTTGTTTAATTCATTGATCTCTGCCATTGAAAGAGGTTTTTATGGTAAGCAAATCTTAATTTTTAGTGCTTTATATCAGGTTTTAATTGATCTATAGATATACCAACGTAATATTTTATGAAAGAAATTACGTGTCTGTGAGTTATTGAGAGGACAATATATAATATGTTATTTGTTAAAGCAAGTCGGCAAATATTTTATTTAAAATTAAAATGAGATAGTCGGCGGGAACTTGCTATTAACAACGAGATTTTAGATGGGCTGTCGATTACAATATTTCGGAAGCGGTTTCATTTTCTTTTATCTATGGTGTGTGCTTCGAAAGCTACAAGATTGAACATTTCCCGCATTCGGCTGCGAAGGCGGGAGCCGTAGGCGGCTTCGAGTTCGGAGGCTGAGAGATTGGTAGTTACGTGAGTAAGAAGGCGGCGGGAGGTGAAGAGGTCGTACCTGGAGAGTAGGATCTCCGCCAGGACGTTGCATTCGTTACCGTAATACTTAAGGTTTTTCTCGGTGCCCAGATCGTCGAAGCAGAAGATCTGAGGTTCGAACTTATGGGCTTTGTCGCGGCTGTAACGATGGATGACTTCGTAGCCGTCCCGGATGAATTCAAAACTTATATCCCGGCAGGATTTCATTACGTGACGAGCTGAGGGGGGTGGAAGAAATTTGAGAAGATTCATCAGACTCGTTTTTCCGCAACCCACTGGACCGGTTAGCAGGATCCCCTTCGACGGGTTAACGCCGAAGAGGGGTGCTGAAAATTGATCCTGCAGGAAGTAGCTTAGAAGCGTATTGATCACTTTTTGATCAGTAGGAAAGAGCTGGAATTTGGTGCCGTATTGTTGTTTCCCTTTCTTCTCGAGCCAGGCCCACACCTGAGAGTAATCAAAGGGGCTCGTTGTAGTTTTTGTTTTTTCCGGTGTGGAGGTTTCCGGGGTTTGGTCCTTTTGGTCCTTGTTCATGTGAAGGGGAGGTCTTTTTGTTCAGAATCCAGCTATGTGCTGCGGCGCGCCAGTCGTTCATAGGTATCTTGCCACCTATTAGCCAGCCATTACTTGAGAAATAATAAAAGAATTTGTCACCGTCGGCGGGTGGGAATCCCTTCTGCAGGAAAAAAGAGCGGACTTCGTCCTGCGCCGGCGGAACGAAGGCGGCCGCCGCGGAAGAGACCTTTTTTTGGACAGCTGGCTTCTGAAAATCATTCTTTAGGTTTTCTTTATTTAAGGTATTATTTAGAAGTTTAGTACCGTTTATAGTGTTTATAGTGTTTATAGAAGGTTCGGTCTGTTGATCAGGACTTGGCAAAGGAGCTGTCTCGGTACCTGTACTGGTAGTTGATTGGTTTCTGGATTTGTCGGAGTCAGTTTTTTGAATTGGTTTTTTGTTTGATTGGCTGTGATCAAGGTCGTTATGATAGCTATGCAGGACTACCCGGCTTCCCTTTAGAGGATTGTAGGAAGGCATATACTGAATGTAACCATAGGCCTGAAGTTCTCTCATGCACTTGTGATAGGTCGTAGTGCCTGAAATTTTACTGATTTTCATGACCTCTCCGCGGGAAATGCTGATTGGATTTTCGAACCGATTTACATTCCACATTTGGAACAGTGACATGTAGAGGCTGACATGGGAGGGTAGTAGACGGTCGTCCACCGCTACTCTCTGAAAGAATAGCGTAAGGTGTTTGATGTAGTTCATAGTGATTAGAAGTTTTTTCCGGATTCAAGCATTGTTTGGATTTGGTCCTGATCGTAGTAAATGGTGCCACCGACTTTGGTGAATTTTAGTGTACCATTGATACGAAGATTCTGTAGCGTGCCGGCGGAGATATTTAAGAGTTTCCGGACCTCAGAGGACTTTAGCCATTTTTTTGATGCTAGTGTCTGGGCAGGGTTAAGGATGTGTTGGAGCTCTTTGAAAAGTTCAGACTTGAATTCAAAGAGATCCTGACGAGTTAGGATTTCTAAGGACATGTGATAAGATTAGGTTTAGGGTTGCAAAGATTGACTCTGTTAGAAATCGGATATCACAAGTTGGACGAGTATTTCTTTTAGCCGTTTTTTGATCATTTTGATAGGCGGATTGTTGGGAGAATAGCCAATTTCATACAATGTAGAATAATCGGATAATATTCACAAGGTGATCTCAAGTTGTGAAGGAAAAGTTGGGATTTGGACCTTAAAAGATATCTCCAGGGTAAGCAGGGATAAAGCTGAAGGTGTTTTGATCGAAGGTGGTAGATTACCGGATTAGTTTATTGGTCTGGACTATTCCGTATCCGCGAAATGCGATTAAGCACATGATATTTTCATTGGGATTTTTAGAATGATATGATGCATTTTCAGAAAAATCCGCTTTGGGGTGATCGATATAGCCTATCGGTGACTACAAGTTCTTACAATTATTATTTCGCTAGTGATATTTGATCATTGAAATTGAAAGGTTACGTTTGTTGTGAATTATGAAACCTATGAAACCTATGAAACTTATGAACCCTATGGGACTTTACAACATGTATTATGTCTCAATTTTTGAAGCCACCTATTATGAATTACGTAGACTTGGGGCAAACAAGAGATTTAGCAGGTTGACTGCAGAAATTGTTTTTGTGTTTCTTACAATTGGGAATGCGTTAAGTTTTTATATACTGGCACATTTACTGATGCTATTCGCAAAAGGTGATTATTTTTTTGTTTTCGGAAAAAATCCCGCAAACCTTGTTTGGGTTGTTGTGGTAGGATTCATATTGTCATTCCATTTTTTAAGTTTCGGTAAAGAACAGCCAAATCTGAAACAAGGATGGCGTTACAAATCTTCCAAACCTATCAATATTTTACTCATTCTAAGTCTGTCAGTTGTATTGTTTGGACTGTGGTACTATTCAGTGCAGGTGCCCAAATTGATTGAGAAGATTGAGCAGAGGGGATTAACGCAGCTTTGAAAGGAAATCTGTCAATCATTATCTTCCTCGATCTTAATGCGAAGTGAGCCAACCAAATGATCTAGAAACTTTGTGGGCGAAGATTTTCTGAACTTGATTTCGAGGTATCGTCGATACAAGTCCCCAACCTGAATATTGAAGAGCTTTTCAAGGGCTTTTGAAATCTCCGCTATCTCTATTCGACCACCGTTGATGCTACCAGCTGAGTGTAGCCCGTATATCAGTTCTACAAGGGCAACTTTAGAGTCTGTCCAGCGAAGATTAGTTTCTGAGGAATCAACTTGTGTTATAAGGCCGGGATTTTCAAGTTCATGAATACGTTGGACAATATGCTTGCCGAGCTTTTCATATGCAAGCAGCTCTGCAGCCTTTTGCCCCCAGAGTGTGCAAAAGACAGGATCCACGAGATAGGCATGGGGCTCATAGATTAATTTAAGATTTGCTTTTTGGCGTGTAAAGTATTTTCGATCCAGAGTATTATTGCCAGAGCGATAATATTGAACGAATTGCTGGTTTTCGTCGGCGAATTGAGAAATGGTTTCCAGTTGAGATTGATAGAAGG
>JAEYRQ010000561.1 GCA_023435545.1 Pseudomonadota bacterium
CGGCCAGGCCGGGTTTGAGCTGATCGACACAGAATATAACCGCCTCTTGCGTCTGCTGGAAAAGAGCGAGCACCCTTTGGGCTTTGGGGAGCTCCGCACCTACATCCTCGCGGTAAAGGACCTCGACACGACGAATTGATCTCCTGTGTCCCCTCACCTCCCGCAAAACACCATTACCTCGAACCCCGCCTGCACCGACAGCCGGGATTGGCTAGCTATTCCGGGTAGGTTTCGGGGCCGTCCGGGGTCGCCTTGTTGAACAGGATGAATACGAGGGGGTTGCCGGGCTCGGACATCGCGTCGCTGCGCTGCCCCGTGACTTCTCCGTCGACGCCGCTCGTGTATTCCGCGACCACTTCGCCGAAACTGTTGCGCTGGACGGCCACCGTCTGCCCGGCCGCGACCTTGTCGTTGAGCTTGACCAGATGCTCGACGATCCCGCCCTCGGTCGCGAGGATCGGGAAGGCACTGTTGCCGACGAAGACGGTGACGTCCTTGCCGGTACGGCCCATCGGCCCGGCAACGATGCCGTGATGCTTGAGCACGTTCATGGTGCCTTCGACGAACAGTTCGATCATCCCGACATCCAGGTGGCGGGCAGCCCCGATCTCCGGGCAGAATGACGGGATGCCCGCGGCGTTGAACGCGTTATGGAGCACATTGGGATAGGTCGGGTTGTCGAAGATCTGGCCGACGGGATAGAGCTCCGCCATTGCCTTGATCTCGGGCACGTCCATCTCGGCGATATTGAATGCGGCGACCTCGAATCCGGTCGTCCCGGTGTGGAAGTCGATCGCGACGTCGGCGTTCGGCCGCAGCAGCCGGTTGAACAGCAGCCCGGCGTGCCGGCTGGGCGCGGTGATGTCGTGCTCATTGCCGGGCCAAACGCGGTTCATGTCGACCAGATCGATGCCCCGGCCCTGGTTGGGCCATCTGCGCTGCATGCTCTCCAGGGCCGGCCGGGCTATGTCCGTGACCGCCAGCACCGTGCCCGACATCGCCGCGGGGTCCAGCTGGTTCATCACGGTCTGGACCGTATGGATGCTGCTCATCTCGTCGCCATGCACGCCACTGGTCAGGACGACGCGCTTGCCGGGCCTTGCTCCCCTGGCGACCGTCACGGACGCATACCAGTACTGCCCGGTGGGCATCTGCACGCCCTGAAAATACAACCGATGCGTCCGCCCAGGCTCCAGGTCGTTCACGTCGAGCGCAGTGACGACCTTCTTCCCGTCGATCACGTCGTCGGTATAGAGCGTCCCCCGCGCCTCTCCCGATGCCCCGCCCGCAGGGGACGCCGCCGTGCCTTCGGCCTTCGCGGCACCGGTGTTGCCTGCCAGAACGGCAGAGACGCCGGCCGCCGCAACAGACGCCATCATGAATTCACGCCGACCGAGATTGCCGAAATCCTCATCCGCCATCTGATCCTCCGCTACCCGGATACTGAGAATTATATTCAGGCGAGGCTCGCTATTGGCAAAATCTCGCGAATCTCAACTGCGTGAATTCTCCGAAAATTCGCAAGAAACATCATTCTACTGGAAAATTCACGGCAATGGGAGCGTTGAATAGCTGCGCGTCATGCGATGAGCTTCCGGATACCCCTCACCTCCCGCAGAACACCATCACCTCGAACCCGGCCTGCACCGACAGCCCGCCGCTGCCCTGCATGACGACCTGGACGGCGCGGTCAGTGAAGGTGGATTCGGTGGTGGCGGTGAGGACGAGGGCCTTGGGCGTCACCGCGCTGACGCAGCCGGCCAGCGGGCGGGCGAAGGTGATCGTGTAGGCGCGGGTGGTGCCGCTGTAGCCGGCGCTGACGGCGCCGGAGCCGTGGATCAGGCTGCCGTCGGGCGCGACGGCCGCCGACATGATCGCCGGGCCGAGGGCCTTGTCGGCGGCCTCGGGGGCGGTCTGGTGGCGTGCCTCGCCGGCGAGCGCCGGAGAGCCGGCGGCAGTCAATGCAGCGCAGAGGACCAGCGCCGGAATGAGCTTTGATTGCATCGCTTTGGTCCCTGGATCGGACGAGTCCGCTGCCCGTGTCATCGCGGGCAGAAGACGAAGAGTTCGAACGCGCTCTGGGTCGACGAGCCGGCCGCGCTCAGGAAGCCGACATGCACCGTGTTGGCGGACCGATTGACCGAGGTGGCGGTGAAGACGCCGGGGCTCAGCGGCGAGGCCATGCTGACGCAACCGGCCAGCGGACGGGCGAATGTGACGATGTAGATCTTGCTGCCGGCCTGCAGGTCGACACCGAGCGCGCCGGCGGGCTCGCGAAGGGTGCCATCGGAATCGATGACCGCGGACATCATCGCCATGCCGTGGGCCTTGTCGGCGGCCTCGGGGGGCGCGGCCGCCCTGTCAGCAAGAGCGGGGGCGATGGCTGAGGTGGTGGCAAGGACGGCAGAGACGATCAGTGCGGCCAGACAGGTATCGGACATCGGTCAATCCTCAATGAATGCCTGCAAGCGGGGTCAGCGGTGGCAGAAGACGAGCATCTGGAACGGTCCCTGGCGGAGGGTCCCGGATGACGACTGAATCAGGACGACGGCGGTCGCATCCCTGTTCAGCCCGAGGCGGCTGGCGGCGAACGTGTTTTCGAACCACGGCGTGACGCTGCCGGTGCAGCCTTCGAGGCTGCGCGCGAAGGTCACCTTGTAGCTGCCCGAGACGCCGTCATGGATCGAACTGACCGCACCCGCGCCATGGATCAATCTGCCGTCGGTGTCGACGAGTGCCGACATCCAGGCCGGACCGAGCGCCTTGTCGGCAGCTTCGGGCACCGGGCCGGCGTGTCCTGCCGGGAGCGGACCGGCGAGCGCCGCGGCCAGGGCGAGCGTGAAGATGAAGGTAGTGCGCATGCCAGCGCCCGACAGGTGCGCGTATCGCATCGTTCTGTTCCTGTGTGAAAACGAGCCTGCGACGTGGTGATGCCTCACCTCGGGCAGAAGACCAGGATCTGGAAGTCCCGCGCCACATGCTCGCGCGCGAAGACATCCAGGAACGTGACCTCCACGGTATCCTCGTAGGCGCCGTGCGTATGGCTCACGGCAACACCCTGCTCGTAGAGGGGAGTCACCACGCTCGGGCAGCCGGTGACCGGCCGGTTGAACTTGACCATGTAGCGCTTGAAGGAGGGAAGATATTGGGCGCTCATTGCGCCGGCGGCGAAGGTCACCACGCCGTCCTTGCGGACCTGTGCCGACATCATCGACATGCCGGGCTTTCCGTCGGCATATTCGGGTGTGGCCGGCGATTGGGCCTTTCCGGCCAACGCCGGCGACACTGACGCCACTGCAAGGGCGGCGCAGAGGCCGCATTGGGCCATGACTCGCTTGCACATTGCGGTCTCTCCAGTGATCAGGACGCGCAGTTCACCAGCACGGTGAAGGCGCGGTTGGTCGCGGTGCCGGCCTTGTCGAAGGTCCAGACCTCGAGAAGGCTCGGTTTGCCGGCAACGGCCTTCGCCGAGGCGTGGCCGCCTGCGGGACTGTTGGTGGCCGCGACGACGGCGCAGGCGGCGATCGGCCGGGAGAACTCGACCTGATACTTGCCGGTGGCCGTTCGGCTGGAGCCCTGGACGCCGGCGCTACGCACCGTGCCGCCCGCCGCGTTGCCGACCGCGGAGAAGGTCGCGTAGCCGTAGCCCTGGGCTGCGGCATCCGTGGGGATAAAGGCATTGCCGGCCGTCAGGGAGACGGCGAGGCCGAGAATGAAGGCATGTTTCGTTCGCATGTGACTGTTCCTTGGATTTGCAGTGAAATGCCGACTGGGTTGGCCCGCCAGCGCCTAGCAGGCCGGAATGCAGGCGTTGGGCTGAAGGGGGACGAGGCCCTCGGAGACCTGGGCGCCACCGCCGCTGTTGTTGGTCGCCAGCGTGTTGTTGCCGTAGCCGGTCGCGGAGCCCGAGATACCGAGCCCCCTGTTGCCGGTGATCGTGTTGCCCAGGATGGTGCCGAGGCTCGCCGAGATGCCGACGCCGGCCCCGGACTGGCCGTTCTGCGAGATCATGCTGCCCGAGACGAGGCAGTGGTTCTCGCAGACGACGCCGCTGGCGCCACTCCCGACGATCGTGCTGTTCA
>JAEYRQ010000103.1 GCA_023435545.1 Pseudomonadota bacterium
CGCCGAGGCCGTGCCATACGGACCGGACTTCGGTGAGTGAAGGTATCGAGGGTCCGGAATGAGCGAGCCGCGCGGATTGATGGCGGGAAAACGCGGCCTCATCATGGGGATCGCCAACAACCGGTCGATCGCCTGGGGAATCGCGAAAGCCTGCGCCGCCGAAGGCGCCGCGCTGGCGCTGACCTACCAGGGCGACGCTCTGCGCAAGCGGGTCGAGCCGCTGGCGGCCGAACTCGGCGCCACCGTCGTCGGCCATTGCGACGTCACCGAGGATTCGACGCTCGACGCCGTCTTCGCCAGGTGCGCGGAACTTTACGGCGGCCTCGATTTCCTCGTCCATGCCATCGCCTTCTCCGACAAGGACCAGCTCGACGGCCGCTACGTCGACACGACGGCGGACAACTTCGCCAGGACGATGTTCATCTCCTGCTACTCCTTCACGGCAGTCGCCCAGCGCGCTGAGAAGCTGATGGCGGATGGCGGGTCGATGCTGACGCTGACCTACTACGGCGCCGAGAAGGTCATGCCGCACTACAACGTGATGGGCGTCGCCAAGGCCGCCCTGGAGGCGAGCGTGCGCTATCTGGCCGTCGATCTCGGCGGCAAGGGCATCCGCGTCAACGCCATCTCGGCCGGCCCGATCAAGACGCTCGCCGCCTCGGGCATCGGCGACTTCCGCTACATCCTGAAGTGGAACGAATACAACGCGCCGCTGAAGCGCACCGTGACCACCGACGAGGTGGGCCAGTCGGCCGTGTACCTTCTCTCCGACATGGGCCGTGCGGTGACCGGCGAGATCCACCACGTCGATTCCGGCTACCATGTCGTTGGCATGAAGGCCGTCGACGCCCCCGACATCAGCGTCGTCAAGGACGAGGCATGAGCCGGACCAACAGGGTCGTCCGCCTGAAGCGCCGTCCGGTCGGGATGGCGGCCCGCGAAGATTTCGAGATCGCCGACGAGCCGGTTCCCGAGCCCGGCGAGGGCGAGTTCCTCGTGCGCGTCGAATACGTCTCGCTCGATCCGGCCATGCGCGGCTGGATCTCGGCGGGCAAGTCCTACGTGCCGCCGGTCGAGATCGGCGCGCCGATGCGCTCGTTCTCGGCGGGCTACGTGGAGGCGTCCAATCATCCCGACTTCGCGGTCGGCGATGCGGTCGCGGGCCTCATCGGCGTCCAGCGCTACGCCGTCTCGAAGGGTGCGCGCGTCGCCAGGGTCGATCCCGCGCAGGCGCCGCTGCCGCGCTGGATCGGCGGACTGGGGATGCCCGGCCAAACCGCCTATTTCGGACTGCTCGATCTCGGCAAGCCGAAGCCCGGCGAGACCGTGGTGGTGTCAGCCGCTTCCGGCGCCGTCGGGTCGCTGGTCGGCCAGATCGCCAGAAATGTCGGCTGCCGAGCGGTCGGCATCGCCGGCGGACCGGAGAAATGCCGCTACGTGGTCGAGGAGCTGGGGTTCGACGCCTGCGTCGACTACAAGGCGGGCAATCTCGGCGCCGACCTCGGCGCGGCCTGCCCGGACGGCGTCGACATCTACTACGAGAATGTCGGCGGCGAGATCTTCGACACCGTTCTCGGCCGGATGAACCTGTTCGGCCGTATCCCGGTGTGCGGCATGATCTCCATGTACAATTCGACCGAGCCGCCGGCGCCGATCCGCAACATCCGCTCGATCCTCGTCAACCGCCTGACCGTGCGCGGCTTCATCGTCTTCGACTTCCAGGACCGGCTGGCCGAGGCCAACGAGGCGCTGGGCCGCTGGCACGCCGAGGGCAGGCTGAAGATGCGCGAAGACGTCCGAGAGGACGGCATCGACGCATTCCCCGACGTGCTCAACGAACTCTACACCGGCGGCAATCTCGGCAAGCTGGTGCTGAAGCTGTGAGCGCTCCGGCCTTCATGTGCCGCCGACCCGCAGCGGCGACTCGTTCGTGAGCCGATTCGAGCCGCCGGCCTCCAACCTGTACCTGATCCGCCACGGCGAGACCGACTGGAACGTCGAGGGCCGGCTGCAGGGCCAGCGCGACATTCCGATCAACGCCAAGGGGCGCGTGCAGGCACAGCGCAATGGCGAGGCTCTTGCCGGCATCCTGGCGGCCGCGGGCCGTGATCCCTCCGCGCTCGACTGGGTGGCGAGCCCCCTGTCTCGCGCCCGCGAGACCATGGAGATCCTGCGCGCGGCGATGGGTCTCGATCCCGCCGGATACCGGCTCGATCCCCGACTCGTCGAGATTTCCTTTGGCGAGTGGGAGGGTTCGACCCTGCCGGAACTGAAGCTGCGCGATCCGCTCGGTCACGCAGCCCGCAAGGCCGACAAGTGGGGCTTCGTGCCGCCGAGCGGCGAAAGCTACGAAATGCTGTCCGAGCGCATCGCGCCGTGGCTGTCGGGCCTTGCTGCCGACACCGTCTGCGTTGCCCATGGCGGCATCACCCGGGTGGCGCGAGGCCTTCTTGAAGGGGTCCCGCCGGCCGAGATCCCTATCCTGCCGATCCGCCAGGACCGCATCTACGTCTGGTCCGGCGGCCGCTCGGACTGGGCGTGAGGCTTGACGCAACCGCGCCGTTTGACGGCGTGGCGGCGGCCTTCTAGAACGCCCTCTCATCACCTCGGGCGTTACGCGATGTCGCACAACACCTTCGGCCACCTGTTCCGCGTCACCACCTGGGGCGAGAGCCACGGGCCGGCGATCGGCTGCGTCGTCGACGGCTGTCCGCCGCTGATCCCGCTGGACGAAAGCGACATCCAGCCCTGGCTCGACCGGCGCAGACCCGGCCAGTCGAAATACACCACCCAGCGGCGCGAGCCGGACGAAGTCCGCATCCTGTCGGGGGTCTATACGAACGACGATGGCCGGCAGGTGACGACCGGCACCCCGATCTCCCTGGTGATCGACAACGTCGACCAGCGATCGAAGGACTATTCCGGGATCGCCGCGAGCTATCGCCCCGGCCATGCCGACTTCACCTATGAGGCGAAGTACGGCATTCGCGATCCGCGCGGCGGCGGCCGCTCTTCCGCTCGCGAGACGGCAATGCGCGTCGCCGCCGGCGCCATCGCCCGCAAGGTGGTGCCGGGGATGAGCGTGCGCGGTGCGCTGGTGCAGGTGGGGCCGCACCGCATCGATCCCGAGCGCTGGGACTGGGAGGAGGTCGACCGCAATCCGTTCTTCTGCCCGGACGCCAAGACGGCCGAGCTCTGGGCCGACTTTCTCGATGGCGTTCGCAAGGCCGGCTCCTCCACCGGCGCGGTGGTGGAGGTCGTCGCCGAGGGCGTTCCGGCGGGCCTCGGGGCGCCCATCTACGCCAAGCTCGACCAGGACGTCGCGTCCGCGCTGATGTCGATCAACGCGGTGAAGGGCGTGGAGATCGGCGCTGGCTTCGCCGCAGCCGCGCTGTCTGGCGAGGACAATGCCGACGAGATGCGCATGGGCAACGACGGGTCGGTGCAGTTTCTGTCGAACAATGCCGGAGGAATCCTGGGCGGTATCTCCACCGGCCAGCCGGTCGTCGCTCGCTTCGCGGTGAAGCCGACCTCGTCGATCCTCACCCCGCGCCGCACGGTGACGCGCGAGGGCACCGACGCCGACATCTCGACGAAGGGTCGCCACGACCCCTGCGTGGGCATCCGTGCGGTGCCGGTCGGAGAGGCGATGCTGGCCATCACCATCGCCGACCACTATCTCCGTCACCGGGCGCAGGTTGGCGGGTGAGGTCGCGCGGTGAGTGAACCGATAGCGTCGCGTTCGACGCACAGCAGGGATCTGGAATGACCGAGGACATGCGACGCGTCGCAGACGCGATCCGGGCCATCGAGCGCGGCGAGATCGTCGTCGTCACCGACGACGACGACCGGGAGAACGAGGGCGACCTGGTGATGGCGGCCGTCCACGCCACACCCGAGAAGCTCGCCTTCATCGTTCGCCACACCGCCGGCATCGTCTGCACGCCGATGACGCGCGAGGACGCGCGCCGGCTGAGGCTCGATCCGATGGTCGCCGACAACGACGCTCCGCACGGCACCGCCTTCACCATCTCGGTGGACTTCCGGCACGGCACCACCACCGGCATCTCGGCGGACGACCGCTGCGCAACCGTGCGCGGCCTTGCCAATCCGAACGCCGGACCCGCCGATTTCGTCCGCCCCGGCCACATCTTTCCGCTCGTCGCCAAGGAGGGCGGCGTGCTGATGCGCTCCGGCCATACCGAGGCAGCCGTCGACCTGTGCCGGCTCGCCGGCCTGCCTCCGGTCGGCGTCATCTGCGAGCTCGTCAACGACGACGGTACGGTCAAGCGCGGCGCCCAGGTGTCCGCGTTCGCCGCCGAGCACGGCTTCAAGACGGTCTCGGTCGCCGATCTGATCGCCTACCGCCAGCGCCAGGAGCGGCTGGTCGAGCGCATAGAGGAGACCCGCGTCGAGACCTTCGCCGGTCCGGCGACCGCCATCACCTACCGCACCCCATGGGACCCGATGCAGCATCTGGCGCTCGTCTTCGGCGATATTCGCGACGGCCGCGGCGTGCCGGTCCGCCTGCATCTGGAGACCGTCTTCGACGACGTGTTCGGGGCGAGCCGCCCGCTCGACCACATCGTCGAGCAGATCGCGAGGAACGGGCGCGGCGTCGTCGTCTACCTGCGCGAAGGCTCCGTGGGTGGCGCGCGCGGCCAGAGCCGGCGTGCCCGCGAAGTGCCAGGTGACGACCACGAGACGGCGCAGAGCCGCGAGGAGCAGTGGCTGGAGATCGGCCTCGGCGCCCAGATCCTGCGCGACCTCGGCGTGTCCACCATCCGCCTCCTCACCACCCGCACGCGCCACTATGTGGGTCTAGGCGGCTTCGGCATCGAGATCGAGTCGACCGAGTTCATCGACGGATAGGAGCCGCCGCTACTTCTCGGCCATGACGCTGACGCCGTCCCAGTCGCCCTTGGGCGGTTCGGACAGGTACTTCCGGCAGCGGGCGATCATCAGGCGCGAGGGCGCGTCGTCGCCACGCAGCAGGATCGTCTGCTCGAAAAAGCGGATCGCGGTGGCAAAATCGCCCCAGGTGTAGCAGGCGAATCCCTCCTCGTAGGACCCGACCCAGTCCGGGACCGGCTCGCCGGCGAGCCCCACCAGTTCATGGATCTTCATCCCGCTGGCGCGCCCGTAGACGGCGACCTTGTCGACGAGGCGGGTCGAGATGGCGGCGCCGGCGAGCTCGCGGGTGCGCTGACCGATAAGGATTGCGGTGCCGTACAGCTTATTGGCACCCTCGAGCCGGCTGGCAACATTCACGGCGTCGCCGATCACCGTGTAGTTCAGCCGGCTCTCGGAGCCGACATTGCCGACCAGAACCTCGCCGCTGTTGAGGCCGATGCGAACGCCGAGGGGCCGGCCGGCATCGTCCATGAGGCCGCTGTCGCCGATGGCGCGGACGGCAGCAAGCGCGGCGCGGCAGGCATTGGCGGCATGCTGCGGGTCGTCGTGTGGAGCTCCCCAGAACGCCATCACCGCATCGCCGATATACTTGTCCACCGTGCCTCTCTCGGCCTGCACGGCGGTGGTGGCAAGGTCGAGGTAGCGACCGAGCAGCGGCACGATGCGCTCGCCGAGACGCTCGGAAAGTCCCGTGAAGCCGGCGACGTCGGCGAACATGATGGTCAGTTCGCGGCGCACGCCACCGGGGCGCGCCTCGATCCCCTCGGCAAGCAGCATGCGCACCACCTCGTCCGGCAGATAGAGGCGGAACGCCGAAAGGCCGCCCGCCATCCGGTGGATCGTGCCCGACAGTTCGTCCAACTCGGCCAGGCGCGAGGGGTGGTAGGAGACGCGTTCGAGTTCGAAACGCTCGACGTGGGCGATCTCGCCGGCGACGGTGCCGAGCGGACGGGCGATCAGGCGCCGTCCCAGCCACGCCGACAGGGCTGCGGCCGCGACCACGAGCGCAAGGATGCCGAGGGCGAGGCGGGTGGTGGTCGCCTGGATTTCGCCGAGGAACTCCATCTCGGGGATGACGACGGCCAGCGTCCAGTCGGCAAAGGCGAGCGGCGAGAGCCGCACGTTGTAGGCCTCCCGATCTTCGTCGATCAGCCGCAGGTCGCGCCCTTCACCCATCGCGCGGCCGGCCATAGCCTCGGCGACGGCGCTGCGGGCGATCGGCAGCAGCGGATCGAGGTCGAGACGGGTCCCCATCAGTTCGTCGGCATCCGGGTCAGGAACCGCGACCGGCGTACCGTCCGCGCGCAGGATGAAGGCCGAGCCGCTCTCCCCCACCGCCAGCCCCGCCAGGAACCGCGACAGCCGGTCGTGCTCGATCATCACCGCAAGCACTCCCTGCCGGGTGGTGTAGAGGTCCACGGGACCGGCGAAGGCGAGCGCCGGCCGTCGTCCGGTCGGGTGGACCTCGACCTCGAGCCAGTGCGGGCCGTCGCGGTCGAAGGTGGTGGTGTACCAGTCCTGTTCGGTGGACTGGTACGTGGTGAGCTCGAAACGCCGATCGAGAAACTCGATGTCGCTCGGATAGACCTTGTAGATGTCGGTGCGGCGGGTGAGGGCGCCGCCCATCTGTCCGATCTCCATCATCTCCAGCTGTTCGTCGCCCAGCTTGTGAGCGGCGAAGAAATCGCCGTCGGGCCAGCCGAAGGCGATCCAGGACACGGATGGTTGCGCCTGCAGCTGGGACAGGAAGACGAACTCGCGCTTGTCCGCCTCGCGGGTCTGCAGGACGTTCTGGAAGAACAGCGTGCGGATGGCCCAGAAGGCGGACCGGCCCTGGGTCGCGATCTGGCTGATCTCGTCCTCGACCTGCGCGACGATCTGGCGGTTGATGGTGTCGGCGAGCACGCGGGAATTGCTCTCCGCGGTCCGCCACCACAACAGATGAACGATCGCCGCGGTGACCGCGATGGAGGCGAGCACCAGCGCGGTGAGTGCAAAGCGGATGCCGACGCGCATGAATGCCCCCCGCGACCAGCCGCCATTGTGCCGCAGCGCGCGGGGAATGCGAACGATTTCCGTGACGGCGGCGGCAGAGAAAAAGGGGCCCCGGCCCGTCTGGTCCGGGGCTCAGGTGGTGGAGGGGAGGCAAACGAGGCGAGTGGTGCGGCCGATCACGCGGCCCGCTCCATCGGCGCAACCAGGCCATCGCGACGCCAGTCGCGGACGAGCCGGCGGCAGAGTTCGGCATGGGTGACCGGCAGCATGTGGCCGGCACCGGGAATCGACACGCAGTCGGCCTTCGGCAGTACGCCCAGCACGGCGCGGGACGTCGCGATCGCCGCCTTGGGCGAGTTGCGCCCGGTGACGATGAGGGCGGGAGCGCTCACCGCCGCCAGATCGGTGAGTGAGGGCGCCCCGCAAAAGCCGGCCTCGAAGTTGCGCGCCACGCTCGCGGCCTTGCCCGTGAACAGTTCGCGGCGATCCTCGGGCAGCGAGGCCCAGCTACCCTTGCCGTTCCAGTAGTCGACGAAGCCGTGCATGGCGGCCTGCGGCTGTCCCAGCGCCACATGCTCCTCGACCATGCGCGAGACCCATACGATCTCGGACAGGTACCAGCGGGCGGTCGCGCCAAGATCGCGCAGGACGCCGAAGACGGTGGGCTCGACCAGGAACAGGCTCGCCACCTTCTCCGGCCGCGCGAGCGCAAAGGCCAGCGCCACTGCGGCGCCGTAGGAGTGGGCGACGACATCGACGGGGCCGGGGACATCGCGCAGGGCGCGGTCGATCGCCGGGAACTCGTCGGTGAATCGGAATGGAGCGCCTTCAGGCCAGGCGGGAGTCGCGCCGTAGCCGGTCAGGTCGGGCGCGATCGGCACGGCGGACGCGTCCAGGTCCTCGGCGTAGGCCCGCCACATCCGGCCGGAGCTGAGCGAGCCGTGCAGGAAGAGCACGGGCCGCGCGGTCCGGCCGGAGGCAGGGACAGGACGGTCAGCGCCCGCCATGGCCGAGACCGCCGAAGCCGTGGGCGTCCAGCGCCGAGGCATAGAGGGTCGAGCGCGACAGCCCGATGTCCTTGAGCATGCGATCGTCGAGCTGGCGCAGCTCGACCAGCGCCCGCCTCATCCGCAGGTAGCGGCGGACGGCACCGAACGCGGATCCTGCCGTGGCCATCAGGCCGTCGGAGAAACTGCGTGCCGGTCTCTCCGGACCGAAATACTGTGCAGTCGTCATAGTCGTCTCCTTCACGAAGTCACTCGCGATCGGCGCGGCGAAGATCCGCCGGGTACGCCATCGCATGGCAACCGATTTAAGGAGCCGACATTTCCGGCGAACGTCGCCGATATGTCGCCGACAGGGAAAATGGCTTCAATTGTATCGGCGAGGTTTCCGAGTGGCTGGACTGGCGGGGCTGGCGGAGCCGCCCCTCAGGCCGCCGCGACCCGGCCCGGGCCCCCGGACCCGGCAGAAGCGAAGGCGACGCGCTCTCCAGTGGATTTGGCACGGTACATGGCCGCGTCGGCCGCATCGATCAGGGATCGCGGGTCCCGGCCATCGGCGGGAAAATGCGCGATGCCCGTGGCTGCTCCGAGCTGCAGGCGCGGATCGGCGTCGTTGACCTCGTGGAGGATCTGGCGGACGAGGTCCTCGATCCTTTGTCGGCCAGCGGCGCGGCCGTCGGCGGCGCAATCGATAACCAGAACGAACTCGTCGCCGCCGACGCGCGCGGCCAAATCGCCCTCCCGGCAGATGCGGCGGAACGCCATACCGATCCGCCGCAGGCATTCGTCGCCGGCGGCGTGGCCGAGACGGTCGTTGAGCGCCTTGAAGCCATTGAGGTCGATGAAACCGACGGTGAGGTCCGTCGGGCGCGCCACTGCCTCGCGCAGATGCTCGACCAGGGCGCGGCGGTTCGGAATGCCGGTCAGGTCGTCCAGCCGCGAACGGCGCTCCTGGTCGAGCGCCTGCTCGCGTTCGGCGGTGACGTCGAGCGAAATGCCGTACATGCGCAGCGCGGTCCCGTCCCGGTCGCGCACGACGTCACCGACGTCGCGGATCCAGCGGATCTCGCCGGTCGGCAGGACATAGCGGTACTCCGAGCGGAGCGACCGCTCCTGCCGGATGCATGCCTGCTCGGCTGCGTGGTATCCGTCCAGGTCTTCCGGATGCACTCCGACGAAGTAGTCGTCTCCTGCCGGCAGCAGGTAGCGCTCGTTCGCGCCCTGCAGATGGAACGGCTGGACCCAGTGCCAGTCCAGCGTCCGCATGTCCCACTGCCAGACGCCAACCCCGGCGAAGTGCAGTGCCCGGCGGTACCAGCGCACCTGCGCCTCGAGAGAACGGGTGCGGATGCGCTGTCTGCGCAGCCACACGCCGGCGGCGGCGACTGCGAGAGCAATGGCGACAGCGGTGGGCAATATCCACGACATGAGCGGCATATCAGCACGCGCACGGTTAAGCTCAGCTTGAAGCGAGCGCAGAATCTGGTGCCTCAGTGACGATTCCTGTTGCTGAGACCTCGCGGGCAGCCGGTTCCCGGCATCCTTGCCGTCCTGCGCGACAATCATACCTCGATATAGAATGCGAATGAGTTGCAATCTCTGAAAGTGGGGCTATATTGCGAACGGCTCGCAACTCTCCCGAGGAGATGACCATGCCTCATGCCGCCACCCTCACCGCACTCATCCTGGCGGCCTGCGCCATGCTGATTCCCACGGGGGCGGCCGCCACGGACGACACGCGGTTCAAGGCGGTCACGACGTTCACAGTGATCGCCGACATGGCGCGCAACGTCGCCGGTGACGCGGCGGTGGTGGAATCCATCACCAAGCCGGATGCCGAGATCCACAACTATCAGCCGACGCCGGGCGACATTCTCAGGGCCCAGGACGCGGACCTGATCCTCTGGAACGGACTCAACCTGGAACTCTGGTTCGAAAAGTTCTTCCGCAACCTGAGGGACGTTCCGGGCGTGGTGGTGAGCGAGGGTATCGAGCCGATGGGCATCGCCGAAGGGCCCTATCAGGGAAAGCCGAATCCGCACGCGTGGATGTCACCGACGGACGCGCTGATCTACGTCGACAACATCGCGGCCGCCTTCGCCGAGCACGATCCGGACAACGCCGAGACCTACCGGGCGAATGCAGAGGCCTACAAGCAACAGATCACCGGGACGATCGCACCGATCCGCGAGCGTCTCGCCGCGATCCCTGAGGACAGGCGCTGGCTGGTGACGAGCGAGGGCGCGTTCAGCTATCTCGCCCGCGACTTCGACCTCAAGGAGTTGTACCTTTGGCCGATCAACGCGGACCAGCAGGGAACCCCGCAGCAGGTCCGCAAGGTCATCGACGCGGTCAGGAAGAACGGCATCGCCGTGGTTTTCTCCGAAAGCACCGTCTCCGACCGTCCGGCCCGCCAGATCGCGCGCGAGACCGGCGCGGCCTACGGCGGCGTTCTCTACGTCGATTCGCTCAGCGACCCGGATGGACCGGTGCCGACCTATCTC
The DNA here is from genome assembly GCA_023435545.1 of Pseudomonadota bacterium. GTDB lineage: Bacteria > Pseudomonadota > Alphaproteobacteria > Rhizobiales > Tepidamorphaceae > Tepidamorphus. The sequence continues at coordinate 10,418 of JAEYRQ010000103.1, forward strand.
GACCTCCTGCGCGTCACCACCGAGACGATCGCCGAAGGCCTCGCACAATGACTATGGAGGTCGCGACGCCGCCGATGCGGCCGGGCGTCTCAGCCCGCCAGTCCGCGCCGGCGCCGGATAGCGGCATTGCGGTGCGCGACGTCACCGTCACCTACCGCACCGGCGTCAGCGCGCTGCGCGATGCGACCTTCGAGATCCCGACCGGCACGATCACCGCGCTGGTCGGCGTCAACGGCTCCGGCAAGTCCACTCTGTTCAAGGCGATCATGGGCTTCCTGCGCACCGCGCGCGGCACCATCACCGTGCTCGGGCAGCCGGTCGAGAGGGCGCTGAAGGCCAACCTCGTCGCCTATGTGCCGCAGGCCGAGGAGGTGGACTGGAGCTTCCCGGTCCTGGTCGAGGACGTGGTGATGATGGGCCGCTATGGCCACATGAACATGCTGCGTATCGCCCGCGCGGCCGACCGGGCCGCCGTCGCCGACGCGCTCGGCAGGGTCGGCATGGCCGAGTTCCGCCGTCGGCAGATCGGCGAACTGTCGGGCGGCCAGAAGAAGCGGGTGTTCCTCGCCCGCGCGCTGGCCCAGGACGCCCGCGTCATCCTGCTCGACGAGCCGTTCACCGGCGTCGACGTCAACACCGAGGACGCGATCATCGCGCTGATGCGCGATCTCAGGGACGAAGGCCGGGTGATGCTGGTCTCCACCCACAATCTCGGCTCCGTCCCCGACTTCTGCGACCGCACGGTGCTGCTCAAGAACACCGTGCTCGCCTACGGACCGACGCCACAGGTGTTCACGCAGGCCAATCTCGAGCGCGCCTTCGGCGGCGTGCTGCGCCACTTCCCGCTGGGGGGCACCGACGCCGCCGGCCAGCAGGCGGTGGGCGTCATCACCGACGACGAGCGGCCCTTCGTCGTCTATGGCGAGGGCGAGGTAGGCGCCGACGGAGAGCAGCGCCGGTGATCGAGTTGCTGCTGGAACCCTTCAGCTACGGCTACATGGTCAACGCCATGTGGGTCGGGGCGCTGGTCGGCGCCGTCTGCGCATTCCTGTCGGCCTTCCTGATGCTGAAAGGCTGGTCGCTGATCGGCGACGCGCTGTCCCATTCGATCGTGCCGGGCGTCGCCGGCGCCTACATGCTGGGACTGCCCTTCGCGCTCGGCGCATTCCTCGCCGGCGGACTGGCGGCCGGCGCCATGCTGTTCCTCAACCAGCGCACCCGGCTGAAGGAGGATGCGATCATCGGGCTGATCTTCACCTCCTTCTTCGGGCTCGGCCTGTTCATGGTGTCGCTGTCGCCGGCCTCGGTGAACATCCAGACCATCGTGCTCGGCAACATCCTGGCGATCACGCCGGAGGACACGTTGCAGCTCGCCATCATCGGCGTCGTTTCGCTGACGGTGCTGACGCTGAAGTGGAAGGACCTGATGGTCACCTTCTTCGACGAGAGCCATGCGCGCTCGATCGGCCTCAATCCGCCGCTCCTCAAGATCGTGTTCTTCACGCTGTTGTCGGCCTCGACGGTGGCGGCGCTGCAGACGGTCGGCGCCTTCCTGGTGATCGCCATGGTGGTGACGCCGGGCGCCACGGCCTACCTCCTCACCGACCGGTTCCCCAGGCTGATCGCGCTCGCCGTGGCGATCGGCGCAGGATCCTGCTTCCTCGGGGCCTATCTCAGCTACTTCCTCGACGGGGCGACGGGCGGCATCATCGTCTGCTTGCAGACGGCGGTGTTTCTCGCCGCGTTCTTCCTCGCCCCGAAGCACGGCCTCCTCGCCGCGCGGCGGCGGGCGGCACGGGCAATCGCGGGTACGCCATGAGCCAGTTCCTCGCCGACCCGCTGCTGCCGCTGCGCTTCGACTTCATGCTGAACGCGCTGGCGATCTCGGCGCTGGTCGCGGTGCCGACAGCACTCCTGTCCTGCTTCCTTGTGCTGAAGGGCTGGTCGCTGATGGGCGACGCGGTCTCGCACGCGGTGCTGCCCGGCGTGGTGTTGGCGTACATTCTCGGCCTGCCGCTCGGCGTCGGCGCCTTCGCGGCCGGCATGAGCTGCGCGCTGCTGACCGGCTGGCTCGACGCCAACAGCCGCATCAAGCGCGACACCGTGATGGGCGTGGTGTTCTCCGGCATGTTCGCGCTCGGACTGGTGCTCTACATCCGCATCGAGACCGACGTTCACCTCGACCACATCCTGTTCGGCGCCATGCTCGGCGTGGGACTCCCGGACATCCTCGAATCCGGCCTCATCGCGGCGATCGTCGCCGGCGCCATTCTGATCAAGTGGCGCGACCTCCTGCTGCATGCCTTCGATCCGGCGCAGGCGCAGGCGATGGGCCTGCCTGTGCGGGTGCTGCACTACGGGCTGCTGGCGATCCTGTCGCTGGCGATCGTGGGGGCGCTGAAGGCGGTCGGCATCATCCTGGCGATCGCCATGCTGATCGCGCCGGGCGCCATCGCCTTCCTGCTGACGCGCTCGTTCGGCGCGATGCTGGCCGCCGCCGTGCTGATCGCCGTCGGCTGCTCGCTCGGGGGCGTCTATGCGAGCTTCTTCATCGATTCCGCCCCCGCCCCGACCATCGTACTGCTGATGACGGCGGTGTTCGTGGCAGCCTTCGTCCGGACCGTGTGGAAGGCCCGGACCGCGGCAGCGTGACCGCTACAGCCCCAGGAACTTGAACGGCTCGGCCTCGACGAACTCGTCCGAGACCTCGCCGGAGAAGACGTTGGTCTGGTTCGGGCCGAGATCGAGCGTCTTCACCTTGCCGGTCTCCGGCGAGAAGTCGACGTTGGCGAGATCGACCCAGAACACGTTGGGCGTCAGCGCCGATTCGAAGAAATAGAGACCGCGCTTGTGGTCGGCGACCGTGCGCCAGCGGGTGGACGAGATGTTCGGCTCGCCCGGCGTCGAGATGCCGTAGGGGACCGAGGCATTGCGGATGACGCTGAAGACGCTGGCGAGCGAGATGTCGAGATTGTCCGACTGCGGGATCGCGTTCACGTAGAACGCGGCGCGGGCGAACCGGTCGGAGGCGCGGTTGGTGCCGGGCAGCATCACGGTTCCGCCGATCTGTTCCCAGTAGCTGTTCAGCGCGAGCTGCTGGTCGAAGGTCGGCGAGTTGGTCATCACCTGATACTGACGGCCGTGATGGATGACCTGCCTGCCGTCGATATGCTCGATGATCGCGCTGTCGCCGGTGGCATCCGACATCGACAGATGCACGGTCGCCAGCCGGTCCATTCCCGGCACGGCGTCCGTGACGAGCGTGAACGGCTCGGCCTGCAGCGCGGTGACCGCCTCGGCGACGGTTGCATAGTTGTCGAGCACGTATTGCGCCCAGGCGGCGACCGTCAGCCCCGGCCTGTCGGCGTCATGGGGCGGGTACTCGGATTCGGCCAGCCACAGCACGTTCGCCGCGAGGCCCGCCTCGTTGAGACCGTCGGTCGTCGAGACCTCATAGCCCGAGGCGATGACGCTGCCGTACTTCGAAGTCCAGCGGATCGAATTCGGTCCCGCCTCGCCGCTGCGCTCCATGCCGCGCGGGAATATCCAGAGGTTGGTTTCGATATCGACCGTCCAGTCCATCGACCGGGCGGTGACGATGTTGCCGTCCGGCCCGAGATAGACGAGCCGCGTGCACGTGAGCGCCGACAGGGGCGCGAAAGCGGTGGCGGCGGCGGTGACGAGAGCCGTCAGTACGGCAGCAGTACGGTGTCGCATGGCAGGGCCTCCTGTTGGCACGAGCCTACAGAAAGCCGCCCGGTCGGCCCACCCCCGAGCACCGTCGAGGCGGCCGCGCTCAGCGCTGGCCTGGCTTGAGCTGGTAGAAGATGTGGGTGCCGACCCGTTCCAGCCGCTTCAGGTAGCGTCCCCAGCGCGGGCTGACATAGGTGGCGTGATAGTGGGTGGCCAGCCCGATATTGTCGAGGAAGTAGTCCCCGTTCAGCGCCTCCTCGGCGATGCGCACCGCCGTCGCCCAGGACTGCTTGTCGCGGATCGTCTCGGGGCGTCCGTCGCAGGCGAACGAGAACTGGCAGCGGTTGCGCCAGTGGCGGTTCTGATAGATCACCCCGCAGACCGTGTTCGGGTAGCGATCGTCGAGGACGCGGTTCAGCACCACCTGCGCCACCGCCATCTGACCGGCCTCGGTTTCGCCGCGCGCCTCGAAGTAGATCGCGATCGCCAGGCACTGCCTGTCGCGTTCGAAATCCACGATGTCGATGCGGCTGCGCGAGAAGATGTCGAACGGGGTGCTCAAGAGCGGCTGGAAGGCGATTACGTGGTCGAGCCCGATCTGCGGATCGAGCGAGGCCACCATCACCGGCCTGTCGTTGCGCGGCGCCTCCTTCGGCTTGAGGAAGGCGCCGACCAGCGGCCTCTCCTCCGGGCTCGGCGGCTCGATCAGGATCGGCGGCACGCGGATCATTCCGCCCGCATCCGGGTCAACGTGATAGCGCGTGCCAGTGCCGGCGCGGCTCATCAGGAGATCGCCCTTGGTCTCCCGCACCACCTCGGGAAACCGGACCTTCTCCGCCACTGCCGGGGTAACGGAACCGGTGATCTCCGGATTGGCCGGCTTGAGCACGATGGTGTCGGCCGGCATGGAGGTTGCGCCCAGCGACACGCCGAGGGCGCGCCCCTCGGTGCCGGGATCGGCCTTCAGCGGCAGGACGGGCTGTGCGGCATGGACGGAGCCGTAGGGGGTTGCGACCAGGCTTGCCTGCCAACGAGCGACAGACTTGGACTGCATATCGACGAGCGCCGCAGCGTCCTGAAAGGCTAGCTGGACCGTCGAGAAGAAGAATGCTGCGATTGCGTAAGCAAAGGGCCGGTAGTTCCGGGCCCGCCGCCGACTCACATACCTAGCGCGTCCCCGCACCACGCAGACTCCACACAATCTACATCACCGCGGCCGCGACGCACACTCGCGACCGCCACGCAACCGTTCTCGTCCGGGGGCGGGTGACCACATCCCCACCAACAGGAAAGTTGGAGGAAAAGTGTTTATAGTGGCTTAACTATGAAACAACGTGCCGAACGGGCGGACCGCCGCGATTCATGGTTGCGCAACCGATGGCGGCCGGGCGCCCGCCGAGCCGGGGCCGACCCCCATCCGCGCGGCAAGCACGTCCAGCAGCGACCGGCGCCCGCCGAACGGGCGTGCGGCATCGAGGCGGGAAAGCTCGGCGGAGACGGCCTGCAGCCCCATGGTGCCGAACCGCCCCCGCACCGCATCCTCTATCCAGGCCCGCGCCTGAGCAGCGCGCAACCGACCGGCACGCCCGTCCTCGGCCAGCCAGCGGCGATGCGCGTCGACGGCCTCGGCCAGCGCGTCGAGCCCCGCGCCGGTCTGCGCCGATACCGCGAGTACCGTCGGCCGCCAGCCGTCCGTCCGGGCGCCGGACAGCCCCAGCGCGCCTTCCACGTCGGCAACCGCCCGGCGGGCGGCAGCGCCGGCATCGGCCTTGGTCACCGCGAGGATGTGCGGCAGCTCCATAATGCCGGCCTTCATGAACTGCAGGCTGTCGCCCGATCCCGGCTGGATGCACAGCACCACGGTCTCGGCGGCAAACGAGATGTCGGCCTCCGACTGGCCGATCCCGACGCTCTCGATCAGCACGCGGTCGAAGGCGAGCCGCATCACCACCATCGCCGCCAGCGTATGCTCGGAGAGCCCGCCGAGCCGGTCGCGGGCCGCCATGGAGCGGATGAAGACGCCCTCGTCCTCCGGGTCCTTGCGGATGCGGGTGCGGTCGCCGAGCAGCGCGCCACCGGTCATGCGCGACGAGGGATCGACGGCGATGACGCCGATGCGCTCGCCGGCACCGCGCCAGCCGGCGACGAACGCGTTGGCCAGCGTCGACTTCCCGACGCCGGGCGGGCCGGTGAGGCCGACCACATGGCCGGAACCCGCAGCCAGCGCCGCGTCGAGGAAGGCCGCGGCCTCGGCGGATTCCAGCACCTCGGTGGCCGTCAGCGCGGCGGCCACGTGCCGGCGACGGCCCGCCGCGAGTTCCTCCAGAGAGGGCAGTCCGGTCACGGGACGACGCCCAGCAGCACCAGCGACTTGCAGCCGCCCATGGCGATGAACACCGCCAGCAGCCCGATCAGGCCGGCCTCGACGGCGGGCATCGACCGCTTCACGAAAGCACGCACGACGAAAGGTGCGGCGAACAGCAGCAACAGGACGATGGCGCCGTCCGGCGACAGTGCCCAGCCCCAGCAGACGCTCGAGGGGGTGAACATACCGCCCGCGCGCCTCCCCTACTTGTCGCGTTCGATCGCCTGGCCGAGCGCGGCCTGCGCGGCAGCGAGGCGGGCGATGGGCACCCGATAGGGCGAGCAGGAGACGTAGTCGAGCCCGACCTCCTCGCAGAAGGCGATGGTGGCGGGAGCGCCGCCGTGCTCGCCGCAGATGCCGAGCTTGATGTCCGGCCGGGCGCCGCGGCCGCGCTCGGCCGCAATGCGGACCAGTTCGCCCACGCCGTCCCTGTCGATCGTGACGAAGGGATCGGATTCCAGCAGTCCCTTCTCGACGTATTCGGCGAGGAACCTCGCGGAATCGTCGCGGCTGATGCCGAAGGTGGTCTGGGTCAGGTCGTTGGTGCCGAAGGAGAAGAACTCGGCCGTCGCGGCGATGTCGGCGGCCCTGAGGGCCGCGCGCGGCAGTTCGATCATGGTGCCGATCTGGTACTCGATCGAGGTTCCCTTCTCGCGGTTGACGGCCTCCGCGACCGCGACGACGCGGGCCTTCAGCATGTCCAGTTCGGCGCGGGTCGCGACCAGCGGGATCATCACCTCCGGCACCACCGCCGCGCCGGTGCGCGATGCCGCCTCGGCGGCCGCCTCGAAGATGGCGCGGGCCTGCATCTCGTAGATCTCGGGATAGGTGATGCCGAGCCGGCAGCCGCGATGGCCGAGCATCGGGTTCGCCTCGGACAGTTCCTGTGCGCGGCGGTGCATGGCGTCCACATCTGCGCCAAGGGAGGTCGCGACCGCCGCGATCTCCTCATCCGAGTGGGGCAGGAACTCGTGCAGCGGCGGGTCGAGCAGGCGGATCGTCACCG